>CAKUTL010000008.1 GCA_934692295.1 uncultured Candidatus Melainabacteria bacterium | reverse complement strand
ACAAACGCTGCTGCTATTCGTGGTGCGATGAAAGCTAACCCAGATAAACTTAGCGTTGTTTTACCTCAAACTATCGGCCAACAACCTAGCGATGTTCAAGACCAATTGATTGGTGTTCCTAATATTATTGAGCATGCAGATAGAGCAATGATGACACTTGCAGACGCATCAAGAATTTGTAACCGTGAGATTATTGATGAATGTAATCAATTAATTTGTTTCTTATCTCACACAAGTAAAACCCTTCATAACGCTGTTCAATACGCTGAAGAAGGTCATAAAGTTATCACTGTATTCTATTTAGATTAATAAGGTAACTCTTTTATGAGCAGTGATAAATTAAAAAAATTAACAGGCAAAAATCCTCGGGGTTTTGAACCTGTTGCGTTTGATGTTATAAATAAACCTGACGTTGAGCTATTTAAAGAATTGGTAGATAGTGAAGATTTTTTGTTCGATTTTGTAAAACAAAATGTTACTAAAAGACTATCTAAAAATTGCAATGAAAAAAATTATCAAAATTTGATAGATTTCCTAAAATATTATTCGCCGTCATATGAAGAGTTTATAGTTTCAACGCTTGCGAACTTTGCAGATGAAGATTTAACAGATAAAATGCTTGATTTGTTTGAAAATGGCACAGAAGATGAAAAAGCCTACTGTGCAAAATTTTTCTCTTATATTCAAGACCCATTGGCACTGGATTTTTTAAGAGCAAATGCCTTTAGTGAAAACAACTATTTAAGTTCAAATTGTGCATCTACTCTTGCACTACTAAAAGACGAAGAGATATACAATATTGCCCAAGAAAAACTAAACTCCAACGACGAATTTGAAAAATTGGATGGAGTGAAATTCTTAGTATCCTACGGAAATAAAAAAGCGACCAATGAGATAATCCAAGCGATGAAAACATCTGCAATGCCCGAAAATATTGCAGGCGAAATTCCGTACCTTACAGATTTATTTGAAATTATAAATACAAACAATGAAAACGGATTGCTCGTATTAAATCAAATAATCAACGGTTTAGGAGAGATTTTAGGACTTGGTCAAGTATTTGATTTCCAACTTTACGAAGTTCTTGAAATGCTTCTGGCTAAACCTGCAAACTCTCAATCTGCAATTGTTTTATTGAATGCCAAAGAAAAATTTAACACTTTAACCGAAAATGATGAATACTTATTCGATGAAACAAAAGATGTTAAACAGGAAATTTTTGATATTAAAAAACTTTTGAACAGAGTTGATAAAAACAAATTTTCTCTATTGTTTGAAGAAGAATTAACAGAAAACAGTCCTTTTGTCTTCACTGCAATAGACTTTACAACTTCAACCGACAACATAAGAAATCTTTTGAACTCAAACAATCAAACTCTTGTCTTAAAGGCAATTGAAACATTAAAAGCCCGAAATAATTTAACTCCACAAGACAAGGAAACAGCACTCCAAGTTGTTACGGATGAAAATATTAAAAATATAATTAACGCAATATAGGAGAAAAATATGAAATACGTTTTCAAAAAAGAAGCAAAAGAGATTCCTCATGGTTTTAGAACATTAACAGACGAAGAAATTGCCAAAGATTTTATTACTCTTGATTTAGATAAAAGCTATTTTATATCTAAAAATGAGTGGATGCTAAATTTTATCAAAATATTAGGTAATAATATTGAATCCTTAGAAAAAGAAGGACCGGATTCACTAATGAAGAAAATTCAAGAATTGTCAGACGAATTTGACAAATATGACCTTGATCACAACAAGTATATTGACTACGACGAATACAAAAATTTTATTAGCCAGAATTTATTCATTTCTGAATAAAGTTCTGCGGGGAATAGGATAATTATACTCTCTATTAACGAAAATTGTTTCATCATCTCTAACTAAATGCGTTCAGATGTTTGGCATTATTAGGGGTTCGGGGGCGTTGCCCCTGATGACTCGAGCCATTTAGTCATTCGTTCTTTTTTCGTTGAAATAAAAAAGAAAAAGTGAACAATGGAAATATCAACCACACCGAACCTCTCCCTAGGAGAGAAAAACAAACGCACGCATATGTCATCTCCTGAACTGCGGATTTTGGCAAGAGCGAAGCTCGTCTAGGGTATGGTTGCGTTGAGCCAGCCGACCCGCCAATAATCCAAGACCGTTTCAGAGGACCTCTAGCTAGTGCGTTCAGAACAACAACTCAGTTATATTCCCTGTGTTTAGCAAGAGATTCTTCGCTTCGCTCAGAATGACGGACTTATCAATGTCGGCTTAGTAAAGCCGACCTACATTTTCGGAGAGGAAAACAACTAAACGAAAATGCCATTCTGAGAAGCCAATAAATATGCTAAGAAAATATTACAAATTTACCCGACGAATCTCTTACCGAAGTGTACGAGCCTATAAATCAACTGAATACAGAGTTATGTAAAAATCCTACATAAATACTTGATTTTTTTTCTCATACATATTATCATTAGCCTTGTAGAGTGCTTACGCCAATAATCACTCAACAAGAAAAGGAATAACTAATATGTCAATTAATTTAAAAAACAAAACTGAAATCGTTAAGGCTTACGGAAAGAACGAAAAAGACACTGGTTCTTCTGCTGTTCAAATCGCTATGATGACTCAAAAAATCAGCGAATTAACAGAACACCTAAAATCTAACAAAAAAGATTTCGCTACAAAGAGAGGTCTTTTGATGATGGTAGGTAAAAGAAAGAGATTATTAGCTTATGTTAAATCTCAAAACCTTGATGAATACAGAGAATTGATTAAAAAGTTAGGAATCAGAGGTTAATCTGAAAAAGCTTTAAAGACCGGCCTTTTATAAGACCGGTCTTTTTTAGTATTTGGAGGTTGTTATTTTTATGAAATCATTAAAATCAATGCGTTTACATATCGGAATTTTCGGCAAAACTAATGTTGGAAAATCATCTTTGCTAAATAGAATTACAAATCAAGATATTTCGATTGTTTCTGATATTGCCGGCACGACAACCGATGTTGTCGAAAAATCAATGGAACTTTTACCGATTGGTCCTGTGAATTTTCTTGACACCGCAGGAATTAATGATTCTACCGCACTGTCAGCAGAACGTATTGAAAAAACGATGAAAATTATAAACAGAACAGATGTTGCGGTTGTTGTTTGTGATTATAACGGAATTGATGAATATGAAAAAAATCTGATTGAAAAGTTAAAAGAACTGAAAATTCCTTTTATGATTTTTGTAAATAAAACTGACGAAAAAACTCCATCAAATTCAGTCATTGAGGATTTAAAATCTTTCACGCAAAATATTCTGTTATCATCTGCCAAAACAGATACTGAACTGGTATTCAAGTTTAAGGAATCGCTGGTTAAACTTTTGCCGGATGATTTTGCAAATTCGCCCAAAATTCTCGGAGATTTAGTTCCTCAAGGAAGTACGGTTATCCTTGTAATCCCGATTGACAAAGAGGCACCGAAGGGAAGAATTATTTTGCCACAGGTTCAGACTTTGAGAGATTTGCTGGATAATAATTGTATAAGTATTGTTGTAAAAGAAACCGAATTGAAATCCGCTCTTGGGAACCTGAAAACTCCTCCAAGTTTAGTTGTTACTGATTCTCAAGCCTTTAAAAAAGTTTCTGAAATCGTGCCAAATGATATTTCGTTGACATCTTTTTCAATTCTTTTTGCTCGATTGAAGGGGGATTTGAAGGCTTTTTCAAAGGGAGCTGAGGCAATAGATACTTTGCAAGATGGGGATAAAGTTTTGATATTGGAAAGCTGCACACATCATGCTATTGACGATGATATAGGGAGAGTAAAAATTCCTAATTTGCTACGTAAGAAAACCGGTAAAAATTTGGTTATTGATAATATTTCAGGTCATGACTTTCCCGATATTTCAAAATATAAATTGATTATCCATTGTGGGGCTTGCATGACAAATAGAAGAGAGGTATTATCGAGAATTTTGATTGCCAATCAAAACAATGTTCCAATAACAAATTATGGAATTTGTATTTCGTATTGCTTAGGCATTTTGCCGAGAGCTTTGAAAATTTTTGAAGTATAATAAAGTCATGGACAAAAAGAAGAAAATATTAGCAATAAATTTTGGCGGAATTGGTGATGAGATATTTTTCTTACCAACATTAATTTCGCTAAAAAAACAATACCCAAATGCAGAAATAACATTAGCACTAGAACCTCGCAGCAAGGGGGTTAAGGATTTAACTGACGTTATTGATGAATTGATTTTGATTGATGTCAAAGGAAAAAACAAGTACTCTGAAATGTTTAAGCTGTTGCAAGCAGCTTGGGCTGGACATTACGACTTAGTCTTGTCTTCCGGAGGGAATAAACTTATAAGCATTCTTCTTTTCTTAACAGGAATAAAAGTCCGCTGTGGGTATGATACAGGATTTTTAAGCAAAATTTTATTAACTCATGCAATGCGATTGAACAAAAAACAATATGCCTGTAAAATGTACCATGACTTAATTAGAAATATAACTGATTTTAATACTGAACTTCCAGAAATAAATGTTCAGCCAAAGGAAAAAATAGCTAATTCTGTATTGATTCACCCCGGAGTTAGCAAATTAAGCGTTCAAAAAGGTTGTATTAAAACAATTACTCCAGAAGTTTGGGCTAAAGTAATAGATTTACTTGTAGCGGAAGGCAAAAAGGTACGACTTGTTGGCGGACCGGACGATAAAGAATGTATTGAAACAATTATGCAAAATGTTCGTACTCAGAACTTTGAAAATCTTTATGGAACAACTAAAAACTTAAGAGATTTAGCAGAATTGATTTCTTCTGCTGATAAATTCTTGTGTTCAGATTCTGCTCCTTTACATGTGGCGGTTGCGTTACATACTAAAACGTATGTTATTTTTGGACCTACTGATGTTGAAGCTTTGATTCCTAAAAATGACAATGTTGTTCCGATAATGGCAAATGATAATTGTGAATTGAAACCATGTTTGTGGGCAAGACGTCAAACAACTTGTGAAAAATTAAGTTGTTTAAAAATTTCAGCCTCCCAGATTGCTTCTGTTGTCTGCAATTCATAATTTTTTTAACAAATGTAAAGATATTTTCCTCTTGTGCAATTTCACATTCTAAAAATACTTTATATAAATGTAAGGTATAGTAGTGTGAAAGGTTAACGCGTTTTATGTCATTTAGTGATGTAGCAACAGTTGGATTTGCAATAAGAAATGTCGATAAAACAACCTCTGGCGACTTAGGTAGGTTACCCGTTGCCGTAGGTCAAACTGTTAATGCCATAAAAGCAGGAGCAGAATATAATTCATTTCTTAAAAGAGGCGTTAACGCTGTTAAAAGAGTTGCAGAAAGTGATTCTGTATTTAAGGGAGTTTCAAAAAGCGTAAAATTTGTAAGTGATCATATTAACCCATTAATTGTTGTTTCAAGTGGTTATAATATCCTTACCGCAAAGAAAGAAGAACGAAAGAAAACATTCTTTTCTGAAGCCGGTTGTATTGCAGGAATGTTCTTGGGTGAAGGTTGGATGAAAAAGAATTTGAATCCGATTATTGAAAAACTTCCTGTTTCAAACAAATGGAAGCCGGTTATTAAAGGTTTAATTTTCATAGGCGGTTCAATCGGTTCATCTACAATCGGTCAAATTTTAGGTGAAAAGATTTATAAACATTGGGACAAAACTCCTATTCAACAAAACGTTTATAAGCCAATGAATGTTAAAGCATAATTTGCACTAATGCTGTTGTTATTGTATAATTTGCCCTAAGAGAGGTAAATTATATGAAAACAATCAAGATAACAAAAATGCAAGGCTGCGGTAACGATTTTGTAGTGCTGGATTATTCAGAATTTGAAAAAACAGGACTAACAATGTCAGAACTTGCAAAAAAACTATGCGATAGAAATTTTGGAGTTGGTGCTGACGGAATGATTATTCCTGACACAAAACCAAATGGAGAAACTGATATTGCGTGGTATTTCTACAATTCTGACGGTTCAACTGCTCAAATGTGCGGAAACGGAATGAGATGCTTTGCAAAATATGTTTATGATAATAAACTTGTTTCATCAAAATCGTTCAGCGTTAAAACGTTGGCAGGAGTTATTAAACCAGAGATTCTAGAAAACGGGAATGTAAAAGTAAATATGGGTACTCCGATTTTGGAAGATGAAAAAATCCCTTTCAAAGGCGAAAGAACAGTACATGTAAAAGATAAAGAATTTTCTATTACACCTGTTTCAATGGGTAACCCTCATTGCGTAATTTTTACAGAAGAAGATACTCTGCATATGGCAAAAACTTATGGACCTGATATGGAAGTTCATCCGTTCTTTCCGGAAAAAACAAATACCGAATTTGTAAAAGTTATTTCTGAAAAAGAGATAGAAATGAGAGTTTTTGAAAGAGGTTGCGGAATAACTTTAGCTTGTGGAACAGGAGCTTGTGCAAGTGTTGTAGCTGGTGTTTTAAATAACTTAACAGAAAACACTGTCAAAGTTAACTTGCTTGGAGGAGCTGTAAATGTTGAGTGGAGAGGATCTAAAGATAATCCGAATGCTGATATTTTCTTAATCGGACCTGCTAATTACAGCTTCACCGCAGACTATATATTGTAAAAATTTCTGTTTTTATGATACTATTAGGATATATTCAGTATGAAAAATAGTAAAAAGGAGATAATTAAATGAGAAAATACGAATTAATGGCAATCTTCAAGCCAAATTTAGATGTAGAAGAAGTTGATAAACTTATCGAAAAAATCGGTTCAGTTGTTTCTGACTTCGGTGGTTCAGTTGAATCAACAGACAAAGTAGGCAGAAAAAAATTAGCTTACGAAATCCAAAACTTCAGAGATGGTTATTTCTCAACAACAATTTTAGCTTTACCTGCTGATAAAGTTGCTGAATTCAAAAGACAATTAAGATTAAATGACAACATCTTAAGAACTATGTTCTTAGAAGTTTCTGAAAAGGCTTCAGTTTAGTCTATAATATGTCATTCCAAACAATGTGTTTTGGGATATTGAATGAAAAGGAATAATTAAAATGACATTAGCAAAAGCAGTAGTTACAGGTATAGTTTACAAAGCACCAAAAACAGGTTTTACAGCAAACAATGTTGCTGTTTCATCTTTCGTAATGAATATTGGAACACAAGACGAAACATTGATTAGAGTAATTTCTAAAAGACAAGCTCTTGAATCTGTTGTTGCAGGTCTTTCAAAAAATCAAAAAGTTTTGGTTGAAGGAAGATTGCAATGTGGCGTAAGCAAAATGGACGATGGTACAGATAAGAAAGTGTTTGAAATTGAGGCTTCAACTATCGAATTGATGGGCGGTGCTTCTCAAGCTCCTTCAAATTCTGCAAATCAAGAAGGTGATATTTTAACCTTCGGCGAAATGGAATCATCTCCGGAAGCTAATACTGATGTTTTATTAGATGATGAAGAAGTTCCATTCTAGGAAGTAATTCAAAGTCAAAAATAAATAATAATGTAGTAATAATATAAGGCTAGAAAGGCAATTAAAACAAATGGCAAGACAAGACGATAAGAAAAAACGTAAAAATTGTAGTCTATGTGCTGATAAAGTAACATCAATTGATTACAAAGATGCTGCTAAATTAAAAAGATATTTAACAGAAGCTGGTAAAATCATTCCTAGAAGAATTACTGGTAACTGTGCAGCTCACCAAAGAATGATTGCAAAAGCAATTAAAAAAGCTAGAGAAGCATCTATTATTAGTTACGTTTTTGACTAATTAAATAGTTAGAAGATACAAAAAGCGGAGATTGGAAATCCAACCTCCGTTTTTTTTGATATAATTTTACATATACGTCATTCTGAGGGATAAACCGAAAAAAGAGAAAAAATATTTCAAATATACCCGAAGAATCTCTTGCTGAACACAAGGAATTATATCCACACCGAATTTAGTTCGGAATCTCTATCCGAACGCACTAGCTAGAAATCCTGAAATAAATTCAGGATGACCAAACGCTTATGGGGGGTTCGGGGGCATAGCCCCTGATCACTCGAGTCATTCGGTCATTCGTGTTTTTCTTTTTCGGTTCTACTTTTTCTTTTTTCGTCGAAATAAAAAAGAAAAAGTGAACAATAAAATTAATTGTTGTGTTAGAAAACCCAACCTTCATAAAATTTTAAATATGATATGTAAAAAAAAGTCCTGCAAAATTTGCAGGACACGATTTCTACACTACTTTACTAACCTTTAGGATATTTATTCACATTTCTCATATTGAGGAATAAAGAGATTTTATGTGATTTATAGAGATATTTATGAGATATTTATTTTAAATTCTTATTTATCTTTTGATTCTGCCGAAGAACCAACTGATGCTGATGGAGAGCCGTATTTGCTACCCATTTTGTCAGCAATTTTCTTTAGGATATTGTCATAATTTTTAGCAACGCTATTATAAACCATGAAAACAGACCCCATTTCTTTGTCAATTGCAGCAAAGTCTGCTTTACATTCATCGTAGATGCCTAATTCTTCAGCTTTTTTAAGTAATTGTTGTTTTATCATTTTACCATATTTTACTTTTTGTCCACCAGCCCAGCACCATCCGGAATCAGCGTCATCCATAAAGGCATCCATAAATGATTCACCATTTTGTGCAGAGTGGTATTTATTCCAACCCAACATTACTTTTACAGTTGCATCTGGACTTTGTCCCATAAATTCTAAGACTTCTTCCATTTTTGCATCATCTGTACCTAAGCCATCTGTTGCATCGTAGAACTGTTCTATAGCATCTTGATAGTCTGCGAAGTCATCTACTCCTTGATGTTCTCCTGCACCTTCAGTTGAAGAGGCACCATCTGTTGTAGTTGAAGAAGCTGCAGTTCCTGTTTCACCTGATTGTTGAGCTGAATCAGTAGAACCTGTTGAAGAAGAACTATCTGTTGATGATGAGCTGTCAGTTGAAGAGTTTGCCTTGTTAATATCATTTATCAACTTAGCTGTATCAGTCAAAATAGGCCTTAAACTTTTTTCAATTTCGCCAACTTTTTGGTATGCAGTTTGAGGATCAAGATCAGAAGATTCTGCAATTTTCTTCAATTCATCTTCTTGAGCCTTAATCTTGTCTAACATATCATTAACTTGTTGTTTTTGTTCATCAGTAATTTTTGGATTTTGCAATTGAGCTTCCAATGCTGATTTTGATTGTTGAATATTACCTAAACAACGGTTCAAATTAGCACTTGTCATATTATTCAAAACCGGAGCAACTAATTGTGCTGTTCCTCTGCGAATTGCTTCTTGCCATCCAGGAGTGTTTGGTGAAGGGATACCGGAACTAATACCACCACCGCCGCCGCAAGATGGATCAGCGGCGTAACACCTTGCCATTTGAGAGAAAATACTGCCACCGCACCAAGTTTGTTGAGCAACCGGATTCAATCCATAACCCACATTGTAACCTGAATATGGTTCAATTGTAGCAACTTGAAGATCTCCACCAAAATTTGTTGTCATCATAGGCAAGTATCCATAATATGGAATGTTAGCAAATGTGTTGTTAGTAGCGTTCAACATAATTTTCCCCGATTCTTTATTTTTCGTTCCCCGTACTTATATAAACAATTTTGCTTTTCAATAATTGCCTTTTTGTTTGTGTACGAAAAGTACTAAATTGCAAAACCCTTGCGTTATCTACATTTCAGGCCTTAAATTTTATTGTTACAATTCTTAATATTATTAAAAACTTCTAAAAATAGATAACCCAATAATTAAAAATCGAAATGAAATTATATGATTTTTATGCTATCATTTTGCCATGCAAACATTAGCTAGATTTATACAGAATAAAAGAAACGAATTAGGTTTAACACAAAAAGGCTTAGCAATTGCCGCTAACATTCCGCTTGAGGATGTCGAAGAAGTTGAAGCAGGTAAAGAACTATTTTTGCCTGTAACAGTTCGTCAAGCACTCGCAAAAGTTCTAAAATGCGAACCATCCGAAATAAAAAAACTCGAAAAAGATATTGCAAGTGATATTGTTTCACCGGAAATCATTGAAAGTTTAAAACAATTGATTCTAAATGGGGCAGGCGGATTAAAGTGTCCACGTTGCGGAGCTCCGCTAGATACAAGAATTGCAAGAATGTACGATTTGGAAGACAATCTAGTACTTCACCCAAAAGCTCATTGTACTAAATGCCCATTCCAAATTCATTCCTAAGAATATTATTTATAAGTAATAAAAAACAGCCCTCTAAATAAGAGAGCTGTTTTTCTATGTAAAATTCTCTAATGCAAAAATCTTAGATAAATATAAGCTGTAGAAATTGCTAAAGATATTGCAACAACCGCAACTCCATATTTCAAAAATCTCATAAATGCAATAGGATGCCCTGATTTTGCTGCATTTTCAGAAACAATAACATTTGCAGCAGCACCGATTATTGTCATATTGCCACCAAGACATGCACCTAAAGACAATGCCCACCACAAAGGATAGGCGTAAGATGCTCCCATAGTTTTTTCAATTTCTACAAGCATTGGTGCCATCGTTGCGGTATATGGAATATTATCAATAATCCCTGAAATTACACCTGAAGCCCAAAGAATTATCATTGACGTTGCAGCCTGAGAACCTTGAGTAACCTTCAAAATCCATTCAGCCATCAATTTGATACCACCTGAGGCTTCTAAACCTCCAATAATGATAAATAATCCAATAAAGAAGAATATTGTATTCCACTCAACATCTTGCAAAATATCGTTTGGTTTTTCAAAGATTAGCAAAATACTTGCACCCAGCATTGCAACAACACAAGTTTCTATATGTATTACGTCATGTAACATAAATCCTAAAATTACCAAAGCTAAGATTAAAGTTGAGCGAATCATCAAGGCTCTATCCGTAATAGTATGCGAATTGTCTATATTAGCAACTTCATTCATTTTATCTTGAGAAGCATGAAGTTTTTTTCTAAAAATAAACGTTAAAACAAAAATAACAACGCACATAATCACAAGAATTACAGGAGTTAATTCTTTTATAAAATCCATAAATGATAAACCGCCAGCACTACCAATAATAATATTTGGAGGATCACCAATCAATGTAGCCGTTCCTCCGATATTAGATGAAAAGATTTCGGTTAGCAAAAACGGAATAGGGTCAATATCAAGTTTTTTAGCAATTGCAAAAGTAATCGGCATAATCAAAATTACAGTTGTAACGTTATCCAAAAAAGCACTCGTAATTGCTGTAAACAGCCCCAAAGCACAAAGAACTTTAATCGGATGTCCTTTTGTGAATTTTAAAAGTTCATTTGCAATCCAATTAAAAACTCCGCTCCGTGTGGTAATTGAAACAATTATCATCATTGATACAAGCAAAAATATTACATTAAAATCAATAAAATTGATAAAGTAATGAGGATTTATTGCATCCCCCAACACTTTTGTTTGGCTAACTAACCCAAGTACAATTGTCAATGCACCACCAAGCAAAGCAATTGTAACCTTAGGAATTCTCTCAAGTGCAATAAAAATATAAGCAAGAATCAATAAACTTGCGGAAATTAAAACACTATGAGAAGAAATAAAAGAGCTTATCATGCACTACCTCCTCATCTGCTAATCTAAGCCTTTTGACCTAATAAATTTCTACACAACTATTTTAACATTATACATAAATAAAGCAATAGGATTTTTGTTTATACTATAATTTATTTATTAAAATTGTATTTAATACAATTTAAAGAGAGGGAAAAATAACCCCTCTTCCCCTGGAGAGGGAACAATATAATAAATGTCGAAGTGGTGGAATTGGTAGACACGCACGATTCAGGTTCGTGTAGCGAAAGCTATTGAGGGTTCGAGTCCCTTCTTCGATATTTTTTATTTTGAAAAATTTTTGTCTTGGAACTCTCACTTAAGTTTTTCTTGTTGAGAAAAACTTAATGGTTCAGCCGACTTCTCGGCATACCTTCCTTGTACGGCTCGAATTTCACATTCTCGCCTACAATCAGGCAGAGTACCTTCTTCGATATTTTTATTTTACATATTACAGAATTTCCTCTATAATACTATCTATAATTAGGAGGAATATATGAATTTTAGAACATTATTAGCAATACTATTTTGTTTATTATTCTCAACTTCTGCGTATGCAGAAACAGAATACATGTGCGGAAATATTCCATTTGTTCCAAACAAATCACCAAAAGAAAGCTGTGGTTGGCGTTGCGGACCGGCTAAAGCAACCACAAATTATCTTGTTATTTCTCCAGAAGATTACGTTAAATATTCTTATCAAAAAGCAAAGACAATGTACAACGCCGGGAAATGCCAAAGAGTTTATATCGTGAAAAAATATACAGATGAATGTGGAGGACATGCCGTTGTAAAAAGAACAACTACTGCAACTTGGACAGAAACAACAGGAGGCAGTGATGCTTGCAGAATGAAACAATACCAAAATGCAATCCAAAAACAACGAGAAATGCTAAAACAGTTCTAGATTTTCTCCTGCCCCACGAAATAAGAATTTACCCCTCTGGCGACCAATGAATATTGCTGAATTTCCAGCCGTCATCACGAAGAACAATGAATTGAGTTTCTCGACCTTGAGCATGAATTTCGTCATTTGTATCTTTTCTTGTGGCATAAAAATCCCAGCGGAATTCTAAAAACGCCGTATTCCCATAATATTTTATCATTATGTCTTTTAGCTTAAAGTCCCTTTTGGAAAAAAGTTCACTCATCAACCCAAGGCGAAAATGCTCCATTATTTCATCAAATCCTATAGCATAACCTTTGGGATGAATAAAGGAGATTGAACCTTCCCTATCCCATATTTCTCGAGCTAGTTCCTCATTTGCAGTATTAACAGACTCGACATATTTTTTTAATAACGCATCAATTCTTTCCATAATCAAAGTCTAGCATAAAATAATGTCCGAATGCTAATAAAATATCATAAATCATTTAATATTTAATGGGGTTATAAATTATACTTCTAAATCAAGCATTGAAGTTTGATTTTTATAACACGCTTTTTTCACATCACGAATATTTGATTGAAGTTCAAACATCTCAAATTGAAGATGTTCTATTTCTGATTCAAATTCTGCAATTCTTGAACTATTTTCAGGTAGAGATTTGCTGAACTCTAATTTTTTAATTTGCCAATTAATACTAGCTATTTGTCTTTTTAACCCTTTAATTTCATTAGCAGATATTGAATCCAATACTAGTTTTGGGCCTTTGAAATCCTTTGCAGGAACAAGTCTTGAAGGTTGAACACCTTTTTTCATTAGATTTCTCATTTCACCTGTCATTACTTTAGTAAAACCTTGTTTTGTTGCAACCATTACTCGAGTATATTCCATATCCAAATCCCTTTTTATTAATAACTACTACTACGAGAACTATAAAACTCGTAAAAATAAAATTTGCTAATAATAAAATCAAAGACCCGATAACGGGTCTTTGGATAGGATTTAGGATTTAAAATTAAGCATCTTCTTTTTTATCTTTATGTTCGGATAATTTTTCATCTAGTTTTTCTTTTGCTTCATGAGCTTTTTCTTTTAATTTTTCTGCACCTTCTTTTATATCTTCTTTCAGTTCACAGGCTTTTTCTTCCACAAGTTCTGCCGTATCATGAAGTTTTTCTTTCATTGTCTTTTTATCATCGTCATTGTGCATAATATAACTCCTTTCATTTTGTTCAATATTATTATTTACGAACAATCCCAAAATTTTATGCGAAAAACGGGCAATAAATACAAAAATTGAGTCCGGCAGACAAAAGTCCCTCATCTACAATAGATGAGGGACTTTTTTAGGTTTGTTATTCTCACACGAGTTCAGCATTGCCTATTTACAACAGATTAATTTCTACCTGTTTTATTTAATGTTTCTACATCTGATACTTTCATTGCATAATATGGAGTATTTTGTCCTTTTTCAGTTAGGAACAATACAAAATTATCCATAAAATAGAAATGACGACCGTTATCTGGGCGAAGTGATGTCATGCGAACCATTACAGCAGCTTCACTTTTCAATTTAACACCTTCATTATTCATTTTGAAATCAACTGTTTCAATTGAACGGTCAATTCTGAAATTGGTTCTTCTAATATCTCTTCCTTCAACTTCTGGGAAGTTAGTTTCTTGATACAAGCTGATTTCCGGAACCATCAATTCATCTTCTTTAACAAATTTCTTATTGCCATGATATTTTGATGTTTTTTCATTTAATTCAGAATAGTATTTTGAGAAAGTTTTATCTTCATTTGTTCTATACAAAATAACTTCATCTTTATCCTTTGTGAATAATTTAACCGCAAAATCTTCAGAATTATTATAGAATAATACTTTTACATTTTTATATAATTTCTTATTACTAGAATCATTTATACCAAAGTACTGAACATTATAATTGTAATTTTTTGCAAATGGAGCTTCTGCAAGTTTGTCAAACGCTTGCAAGAATTTGAAATCTTTTTTCAACATTGCATATACAAACAATCTTTGTCCGTCTTTTGTCCAATCAAAAGAATCCAAAATATCGCTTGTTTCATTAAATTTTTCTTTGATGCCTTTTTCAATTTCTTTTTTCAATTCAGGTGAAACAGGACCATACTTTGTATAATAAGATTTATCACTGATATTAGATTTTTTGAAAGACTGTTTGTTTAAATCTTTAACAACTTTAGGAGTATCACCTACAAAACGAATCGGCCCATAAATAATATTATCCATTAATTCATTCCAAACAATTTGGAAAGTTCCAACCCAAATCCTGTTTTGAGCATTACTTTCTGTTGACATTGTAGGAACAATTTCGATAGGTTTAACCTCTTCCACAGCTTCAGTTTGTTCAACTTTAACTTCCGGAGTTGCAGGTTTAACCTTGTTTTTCTTATCGGACGCAACAACAGGCAAACTTGCAAGAAGTACTGCCAATACGCCTAGAGCTAACAACTTTTTCATTTTTTTCTCCTTCTATCTATATTCAACATTTTGAAAAAACTTTTCAAAAAACCACCCGCAGTATTCTTATGAAGAATTGGTGCAGAGTCGTAGAATTTTTTATAGTTTTCTATAATATTTTGGGGCAAAGACTCACCTTTTTCAAGAGTGTAAGACAAAAATTCTATATAATCATCTTGTTCTTCTTTATACAAAGCATCTCGATTTCTCAAATCTTCATCTGCTTCATAATGAATTAAAGCATGATAAGCAGCAATAAGACTTTCATCCTCTGTATCTTTGGGATAAGCAAGCATTGCATCCCGAACACAAAGGCTACCAATCCGCACAAGTCTAAGCAAATTAGCGACTTTTTGTCTATCTTCTATATTTTCAGGCATAATCTTATTTTACAAGAAGTTCTGACATTTCACGTTCAACAAACTTAACCATGTCAGCATAATCACCGTTAAAGAAATTATCAGTAAATTCCTTCAACATATCTAAAGCCATCTCTCTTTTGTCCATAGTAGCTTTATAGAAAAACTTCTTTCCAACCTTATAACGCACTAAAATACTCTTAGATACCAATCTATCCATAACGGTTTTGATTGTAGTATAAGCTCTTTCAACACCGTTTGATGAAAGTTCATCTACAACATCTTGAATAGAAATATCTGCATCTTCGTCTGTGGCAGTTAAATTCCAAAATGTATTTAAAATTTCAATTTCTAAAGAGCCGCAAACCATGATTTCCTCCTGTAACTGTCAACTATTACTATAATTGTAATATAAAAACTTTATATTTCAATACCTGTTACATAATATTTACAAATATATACGATGATAAAAAGTAAATTATTCCTATATCTATTAAGATTTAGAAAATTTAGAAATTCATATCCATAAAATCTTCTGATTTTTTGAAATCTTTTTTACTTGAACGGATTTTTGCATTCTTTTTCTTTGTTTTTTCCGGAATTGAGCGGTAGGCATTATCCAAAGAAACCTTTGCAATTACTTCTTTTGTTCTTCTATCAAAGAATGTCAACCAGAATTTTCTATTAATATTATCAACCGCAAACGATACATTAGCGACAATCTTATCCCCTGGTTTTATTTGACGAAACATAAGTTTCGTATCCCCAAAGATTGAAGGGCTGAACTTAGCATTATAATCATTCATCAAAACCATATCAAAACCGGAAAGCGTTTTGTCTGACATGTTTGAAATTAACAAAGATAAAGTAATTGTATTAACTTCGCCAAATGGATCTTTATCATGCTTGATATTATTTATATTAACGGTTAAACCATCATAATGAACTTCTTCCTGCTTCAATGCTTCTTCTTTATAAACAGGTAAATCAACTTGAGTATTTATTTTAACTTTAATTTCATCCCCTGGAGCAATCATAACATGGTTGCCTTTTCTAATTAGAGCAACACCAAGCCCCGCAACTCCTCCAATCGCAGCACCTCCAGCTAATGTATAACCTTGAGAAGCAATTGCAGCTTCTAACCCTAACCAGTTCAAAGCCATCAAACCGCCAACAGCTCCACCTGCCACAGTATAGCCAACATCCTGAGCAACAATTTTAGCACCGGCAGTAATTGGATGAAGTTTAGTTGTCATTTGACCTTCAATCGGGATCTCTCTGCCATCTGGAGTAACTAAATAATCAAAAGATAAAGACATTGATGCTTCACGTCCCAAACGTGTTGGCTCTGTTGTTCCAGTCAACTTGCCATGAGCAACAGTTCCCTTTGGAATAATAATCCCCTTATCGCCATAGACATCCGATGTAACTTCTGCAAAAAATTCATCACCTTCCATAGAAATAGAGGAATCTAAGACTTGCGATACTGTCATATTTATTACGTCTTTACGGTTTAAAGACTCAACTTTACCCGTAAAAATATCATCTTGCGTTTGCTTATATTCACTTGACTCAGATACCGAACCCTTCAACGGCTCGGCAACAGAGAGCAAAGTAAAGTTCATAAAACAAATCATTATTGATAATATAAAACTTACAATCTTTTTCATGACAAAATTATACAACACAACAAATATTTAGAGCAAATTTTAATTTTTTTGTTCTTCTACTTCTTGTGCCATTTCCTCTATGAAATTATTTACCTTTGCAGGTTCAAAACAAGAACAAGAATTCCAAATCAAAGTTGGTCTTGGTTCTGTCAACAATGGACTTGGGAATTCATTGTGGCACTTACCTTTCAACATATTTGTTGATCCATCCGGACAAGAAGTAAACATTGCACAACAACTGCAAATTTTTAGCACTAAACCGTAATCATCCATTTTAGATTTCAACTGTTGCAAAGCATCAATCATTCTTAAATGAGATGAAGTTGTGTATTTTTTATTTTTATAAATAAATCTGATTTTTGACAAACCGCTTTCAGTTGAAATAAATTCTAACTTACAGCCTCTATCACCGTGTTTTGTTTGAACCATAACATCAATAGCAAGTTTATCAACTTCTCTATCAGTATTAGCACCGAGTTTGGTTAACAAACTTCTAACAGGAGGAAAATTCTTGATAATATGACAAATTGAATAAATCGGATATAACATCAAAAGCATTATTTCCTTGAAATTCAATTTTGCATTCACCAAACTCAATGCAAATATTGCCAAAAGAACAAATGCCGTAAAGATTACAACGCTGCATTTAACTATAAATTGGCAATGATAAGAATATGCTATTAAAATTGCATAAATTGCAATCAATGTCCAACAGTTTGGATTTAATAACGAGCAAATATGTTCAATAAAATTAAAGTTTATTGTCTTCAAATTTTTAAAATTATTTTTCAGTAAATTGAATCGTTTTGTCAATCTTGGTTTCTTGAATGAACAATCCTGACCAAGAATAAAAGATTGGATATTAGGATTATAAACGCATTTATGCCCTGTTTGAGAAAGCAATAAACTGAATTCCAATTCAGAATTTATATCCTTAAAGTTAATATCTTCAACATCATCCAATGCAGATTTTTTGATAATAAATAAACCTGAATCAACATTTGTAGATAAACCAAGAAGAGAACGAGATTGTTTGAAGAAATTTGCTTGATATTTTTTATAAACAGCCTTGATTCTATCTACAACATCTAAGTTTTCTCTATTGATATTTAATTCACCTGTAACAGCATCGTATTTTTTCAATGCGGAATTAGCTAGGGTTAAAAATTCAGGTGCAATTCTTCTTGTGCTATCTACAAACACATAAGCATCAATTGTTTCATCTTTTTTAAGTTCATCAAGAAGCATTGAAATCGCTTGATTTTTTCCTAAAGTTCCTACATCTTGAATATTTACAACGTGGACAAAATTATCATTTTCAAAAATCTTTTCAGAACCGTCATTACAATCATCCAATACTGCGTACACTTTAAAATCCGCAAGAGGATAGTCTTGCATTTTCAACTCTTCAACAAGTTCTTCCAAGCATTCCTTATGATTATGGCTATATATTATTACCGCAAAATTAGCCTTTGAATCATCATATCTTGAGTATTTTCTCTCAATTGAGAACGGTTTATCCTTCAAATTTCTTACGGCTAAAACCAAAAGATATAATGAATAAACTAATACGTACAAATAAACTAAATATAATATAAATTCCATATTTTAATCCTCGTTTTCCTAATCTTAGTAAAAACCAAGATAAATTTCAATTCTTTTAAACATCTAAACGAATTGCACCTTGTCTAAAGATTCGAAGTTCATTACCCATAACACCTACAACTGTTGACTCTAAACCCTTTGCCGTATATCCGTAATCTTCAATAATTAAATCGGCAAGTCCTGACATATTTTCTAAAGCCTGCTCATAAGTTTTTGCGGATGGTTGGTGAGAAAGATTAGCACTTGTAGTAGCTAAAACATGCTCAGGTATAATTTCGCATATTTCACGAAAAACTTCATTATCCGGTACTCTTATTCCGACTGTCGGCATTGAAGAAGTTATATAATCCGGAGTGTTTTGATTTTTTTCAGTTACAACAGTCAAAGCCCCAGGGAAGTATTTTTTTATTAAAATTTGTCCAACCTTTGGAATAGGTTTGACATAATTTAGCAAAGGATAAATATCATTAGACATCAAAATCAACGGTTTTTGAGCCTCTCTTTTTTTTATCTCATAAATTTTCTTTACAGCTTTTTCATTATTCGGAAGACATCCCAACCCCCAAACAGTATCCGTAACATAGGCAATTACTCCACCATTAGTCAAAACATTTATAATTTCATCTTTATTTTTTAACATAATATAACCCTCATTCTTTTTATTTAATATATTACCATATAAAACAAAATAAATGACGGGTTGACAATTTTGGAAACATCATTATTATAAAGATAAAGGTATTAGAAACAAGAAGGATTTAATATTATGGCTTCATCATCAGGTGCATCAATAATTACAAATATTTCATCAGGATTATCAAACACATACGCATATCTCGCATCACTTTATCCGCAAGATGGCGTTACCTACAAGAATATTACAGCTGCAAGAAACGATCAAACTAACTATTTGACGTTGAACCAATCATTTGCGTCATACTTGCAAAACAATTTTTCAACAATCGACAAAGACGGAGATGGGAAAATTAGTGCAGACGAAATGAACAAAATGACAAACACAATTTCTACCTCTGGAGTTTCAAGAGAAGAATTATCACAACTTGCAGCATCAGGAACATATTCAAGCGAAATGATTTCTAAAATCTTAGAAAACTTTGACGAAATGGATACAAACCACGACGGAAGAGTAACAAGTGCAGAAATTTCCAGCTATACATTCTCTTGTAACAAACAGGAAATGGTTGATGAAGACAACTACAAAAAAGCAACAAATATGTCATTGTTTTACGGTGATGACAATTCTTCAACTGACGTATCAAGTTATAGCATTTTGAGTTACAAATACAAGAACTTTACAAACTCAAAAAGTTAAATAAAATTACTTTCCGATACAAAAATGATCAAAAATATTGTTCAAAATATCGTCAGTAATTACTTCACCTGTAATTTCATCCAAAGATAAAAGAGCTGACTTCAAATCGATGTAAATCATATCTTGAAGTTCGCCTAGTTCAGCTGCATCTAAAGCTCTTTTTAGGCTCAATTTACATCGTTCAAGGCATCCCTGTTGGCGTTTATTTGTAATAAATTCAGTATCTTCAAGAGAAAATTGGCAAATTATGCCTTTCATCTTTGTTTTCAAATCATCTAAACCATCTTTTGAATAAGTAGAAAGTTTAGCCGTATTAGGAAATACTTCCTTAAATTCTCCCAACTTTAGCAAATCAATTTTATTAGCAACAACAATATGAGTTTTGTCTTTAATAATGTCGTAAATCTGCTTGTCTTCTGCTGTTAATCCAACAGAAGCATCATACAAAAACAAAATCAAATCAGCATCTTTTGCCGATTGTTTTGAATACTCGATACCTATCTCTTCAACTTTATCTATATTTTCATCTTCTCTAATACCAGCAGTATCAATCAATGTTACTGCAACCCCAAGATCAATATTTTCCTTAATTACATCTCTAGTTGTGCCAGCAATATCAGTTACAATCGCCCTATCTAAATTCAACAAAGCGTTGAATAGAGAGGATTTTCCCACATTTGGACGACCGACAATCGCAACTTTTACGCCTTGTCTTAAAATATCAGAGGATTTTGCACAATCTAAAATTTTATCAATTTCACCGAGAGAATGTTTAAATCTTTCCACAAGATATGAATATTCAGGTTCTGCAACATCTTCAGGAAAATCAATTCCGGCAACAATTCTTGATGCCGTTTCAAAAATTTCACCTTTTATTTCGTTAATTTTTTTAGCCAAAACACCTGATAAATTTTTTGCAGATTGGATTGCAAAATTTGAAGTCTTTGCGTGAATCAAATCATCAACAGCTTCTGCTTGAGATAAATCTAATTTTTTGTTCAAGAATGCACGTTTTGTAAATTCCCCACGTTCAGCCATTCTTGCACCATTTTTCAATACAACATCAAGGATATTTTGAACAACATTTATACCGCCGTGGCATTGAATTTCAATTACATCCTCTCCAGTATAACTGTTTGGATTTTTGAATGGAAGAATAATTACCTCATCAATTTTTGTATCTCCATCCATAACCCAACCGTGGCAAATTTTGCCGACAGGGAAATTATTTTTATCCGTAACTTTTTTTGCTATATCAAAACTTTTATCACCGGAAATACGGATTACTCCCACTCCACCGGTACCAATAGGAGTAGAAATAGCTGCAATTGTTTCAAATTCTTGTGTTATATTCATACTCTAATTATACACAAAAAACAGAAATACCGTCTTTATAATAAAAAAAAGCTATGTACTGAGGTGCATAGCTGTTGATTAGGGATATGTGTATCTTAGTCTCTAAGGAGTATACTGTTATATTATCATTTTCATTTTATTTGTAATCATACAAACTAATGAGATTTTAAAATTTCATAACAGATTATAATAATCTTTACTCTTTGCTAATTTTTGATATAATGTAGGTATTAAATAGACGAAGGGAGATGAATAGAATGAAAAAATCCACAGCAGTTATGTTAGGACTTTTAGTTGTCTTAGTTGCAGGGATGTCTTGTGTCTTTGCTGCAGAATATACAAAATTTTCATCTAAATTTATAAAACACTTCAAAGATTGTGATTATTATGAAGAATCAATGGTTTCAGAATTTGAAGGAAAACAATTTACAACAAACAGAAAAATTATCGGATGGCGTAACGGATTTTGCAAATACGAAGAAACAATCAAATCTCCGGAAGATGAATATCAATTAAATTGTTCTTTCTCAAATATTCAAGTTGATGAATTATATAATTCTATGAAAAACAAATCTAAAGACCCTGAAACATATGAACTGGAAATGTTTGCCGAACAAAAAGATAAAAAAGGTCAAACTAAATATGTTCCTGTTGGCTCTCAAACAATCAAAGGGAATAAAGCATACATTGCTTGGGCTAAATATCAAAACAACCCTTATTTCTGTAAACCTAAAAAAATCAAATAAATATTATTTCATATAAAAATACCCTCTTTAAAAAAGAGGGTATTTTTGTTTATTATCTAGCAAAATGAATTATGCTTTTGTATCAACTTTTGCAGCTTCCGGTTTTACTCCTTGTGCTTCTTGAGCCTTTTGAGCTTTTTGAGCGTGGAAGTAATTACCAATCCAGTTAGCAGGTTTCATTACAAGTACAGGAACTAGGTATCTATAAACCATACCGAATACGAATAATGATTTCAATGCACTGATACCATCAATTTGAGTTGTAATCTTTTTATTTTTCAAGATGTCCAAGTTGAAATCTCTGATATTAGAGTAAGATTGTTTACCTAATTTTTCGATTAATTCTTGTCCTTCTTTTGAATCAGGTTTTATGTGATTGTACCATTCTTTCATCATGATTTTTAAATTCTTTGGATCCCAATCTCCAAACAAATCTGTTCTTTTTAGTTCCGGATTTTTTAATAAATGGTTTGCAACTGCTCTTGTTGTAGCTTTATCACAAGCCTTACCTAATTTATCATCTAACCAGTAAGCACAACCTGTTGAAATAGCCCAAGTAAGAGTATCATTAATTGCTAATGTCTTACGTTTTTCTGGGTCTAATTTGTCATTTTCTAATGTTTTTACAACATACATACCAGAAATAAGAGTTGAACCTAAAGCTGACATGTGAGTTGTCATATTATTCCATTTTGGACTATTTGTATGTTCAACAATATATTTTGCAGCTTTACTGTTATAAAATCTTTTATAGTAATTATTTGCAATCCATTCAGTAAATCTACCGTACAAACCTTCTGAAGCCTTTTCAGTTGCGGCTGTAGCTGCACTTGCGGCACCTGTAAACTTAGGTCGAGCAGCCACTCTTTGATTTGTTGTATAAGCTCTTTTAGGAGTATTATTATAATTTTGAATTTGAGTAATTTGCATTATTCTTTCCCTCCTTGAACTTCTTTAAATACAGGGCTATTTACCAAGTTTTTAGAATAATCTTGTGTTGCTTGTTGAGTTGATTGTTGTGCAGGAGCTGCATCCTTCTTCTTTCCTTTTTCCATATGGAAAACATATTTCAAAATTGGAGGAATTAAAGCAATTGTTAACATTGCTTTCGGAATACCCAAAACAATTGAATCCATTGCAAATTGTGCAATCTTACTTAATTTTTTATATGGTTTTGATTTTTCAAGTCTTCTTGCACCAATTGATTCAACATCTAATAATTTTTCTAAACCTTTTAAATATTTTTCTGGATTTGCTTTAATCTTTTTGAATGCTGATCCGAATGGAGCCATTACAATTGATGAAACAATAAATCCGATAACTGCGGATGATATTGCGTGAGAAGCTGCATAAATACCATCTTCTCTGTCCTTTTTACCGGTCATTGCGATATTTGTTGCAGGTCTTAAACCTCCAGCAACAACAAGAGATACTAATGCGGCACCGATTGGACCTTGTTCTTCAAATATTTCTGCAAGTTTTTGGAACTTTTTAGAACCGGAAATTTTATCCCAAGTACTTTTGCCTAAGTTTTCGAAAACATCAGCGGCAGCCCCGTTTTTCCCTCCGGTAAAGCTGCCGCTATAATATCCTCTATTCACATTTTTTTTGCCACACACGTCCGCACTCTTGTTCTCTGCTCCGTTCTCCAGCCCGTACTTTGGCTTATGCGTGAGCATGACACCTGCGGAATAATTTCTAATTGAGTCTATATTCATTTCACACCTTATAATAAAATAATGAGTCTTGCTGTACATGTATTTTAAATCAAAGGAAAATAAAATTTGTTATATAGTTACGAAAATGTTACAATTGATTTTATAAAAAAAGAGGAGGCTTAAACTTCCCTCTTTTTTAAACTAAGAACACCCCGAATATCCACAATTCAAACAAATAAAACATCCTTCCGCCATTTTAATTTCATTTCCGCACTCGGGACATTTTATCGTTTTAATTTCTCCGGTCGGGTTGTATTCTTCTCTCTTCTCATCAACTTTAGGCTCTGGCTTCTTTTCTACAGGTTTTATTTCAATAGTTGGTTCTTTTTTCTTGGTATCAAGATTCATTGGCTGGAACTGTCGAGAATTATTACGATAAACAGTAATTCCCTTTAAATTATTTTTATATGCCAATATATAAACCTCTTTTATATCCTCTCTTGTTGCGGATTCAACAAAATTAACAGTTTTAGAAACTGCATTATCAACATGCAACTGAAAAGCGGCTTGCATTTTTACATGCCAGTATGGAGCTACATCATGTGCAGTAACAAAAATACGTTTTATCTCATTCGGAACACCTTCGACATGAGAAAGAGAACCATCTTTGGCAATCTTTGACATTAATTCTTCGGAATATAAATTATGAGAAATCATATATTCTTTGAAGATTGGATTTACTTCAAGCATTTCTGTTTCATCAAGGATTAATCTTGAAAAAACAAGCCCAAACAAAGGTTCAATACCACCAGATGCACTTGCAATCATTGAAATTGTACCCGTCGGAGCAATACATGTTGTTGTAGCATTTCTCAAGCCATATTTTTGAATATCTTCATCAAGTTTTGCCCACATATCGTCAGTGATTTTTCCAGCAGATTTTCCTTTGAACTTGTTATATAAATAATTAGGCTGGTCATAAATACTACCATTGAAATTGTTAAAACGACCTCTTTCTTTTGCCAGTTCTATGGATTCTGTTTTTGAAACATAATCTATAAACTCCATCACTTGTCCCGCAAGTTTCGTTCCGTCTTCTGAGCTATAAGAAATTCCAGCTTTCATTAACATATCCGCCCAACCCATTACTCCTAAGCCAATTTTTCGGTTATTACTAACTAGTTCAGATATTTGAGGTAATGGGTACTTATTAACTTCAATTACATTATCCAAAAATCGCATTGCAGTTCTTACGGTCTTTTCTAATAAATCCCAATCTACATTCATAGAACCATTTTCTTCTTTCATCATTAAGCCAAGATTGATAGAGCCGAGATTACAAGCCTCATAAGGTAACAACGGAACTTCGCCACAAGGATTGGTAGATTCAATTGCACCAATTAGCGGAGTTGGGTTATCTGCATTCATTTTATCTATAAACACAATTCCTGGTTCACCGTTTCGCCAAGCACAATCAACAATCAAATCAAAAACTGCTTTTGCACTCATTCGCCCAACAACTTCATTATTTTGAGGATTTACTAGGTCATAGTCTTCACCTTTCAAATATGCTTCCATGAATTTATCTGTTAATGCGACAGAAATATTGAAGTTATTCAGTTTATTATTATCAGATTTACAATTAATAAACTCTACAATATCAGGATGATCAACTCGCAAGATTCCCATATTTGCACCTCTACGGGTTCCGCCTTGCTTAACGGCTTCAGTTGCGGCATTAAAAACTTCCATAAAAGAAACAGGTCCGGAAGATACCCCCATTGTAGATTTTACTACACTATTTTTAGGTCTGAGCCTTGAAAAAGAAAACCCAGTTCCGCCACCTGATTGGTGAATTAAAGCAGTATCTTTAATAGTTTCAAAAATGCCCTCCAAACTATCTTCTACAGGAAGTACAAAACAGGCAGCAAGCTGCCCCAATTCTCGTCCGGCATTCATCAAGGTTGGGGAATTCGGCATAAAATAACGATGAGTTATAACTTCATAAAATATATTTGATAAATTTTTCACCTCTTCTGAGGTCTTACCGAACTTTAAATCACCTTTTGCGATGGTATCAGACACACGCCTAAACATATCTGCCGGAGTTTCTGTACAATTTCCATCTTTATCACGTTTTAAATATCGTTTTTCTAAAACCTTAATCGCATTTTCTGAAAGGTTTAATTTTTCATTATCATTTAACACCTTAACCCCCCAATCAGAATTATATATTTATATCTAATAAAATTTCCACTAATCCGACATGCCTAAAACAGGTAGTCTTGCACTAATTTTATCACAAAACACTAGCCAATTTGACAATACATTTAGCTCTTTTTGTGATATTCTAAAAGCATGACATGGAGAGGTTTTAGGGTTCTATTATTAATAGTATTTTTTGTTGCACTGATTTGTAAAGCGTGCTTGGTAAAAGATATTCCAACTGAAAATAAATCTTTTACGCAAAATCAATCTCAGCTTGCACCTGTGGAATATCCTTCACCTAAAAATATTACAATCGGAGGAATTGATTATTTAGAATCACAAGCTCCAATCGGGGAATTTGGAGGGGAACTTGTATCTTCTACAATCGGAGAAGGACCGAAAACATTTAATCCGTTTAACTGTAAAGATAATATATCTTCCCAAATGTCAGGAATTATGTATGATGGACTTCTATCTTCTGACCCGATTACAGGACAGCCAACCCCAAAACTAGCAAAATCATATACAATCTCCCCTGATGGAAAAACTTATACAATAAAGCTCCGTCATGGAATAAAATGGTCTGATGGGAAACCAATAACAGCAGATGATGTTGTTTTTACATGGAAGGATATAATTTTTGCAGGACTTGGAGATACTTCAACAAGAGATTCTATTGTTATTGATGACAAATTACCAACCGTTAGAAAAATTGACAATTACACAGTTGAATTCATTACTCCAAAACCATTTGCACCTTTTGTAAGAATGCTATCAACTCCAATTGCTCCTAAACATATATTCATGCCCGCAGTCAAAAAAGGAAATACTTATTTTGATTCATTCTTATCTACAAACACAAAACCAAAAGACTTTGTTGTTTCTGGAGCGTTTAAATTAAAAGAATATGTTCCAGCTCAACGTGTTGTTTTTGAAAGAAATCCTAACTATTATGAAATAAATACCAAACAACAAAAACTTCCATATTTAGATAAACTGGTTTACCTAATTGTAGGAGATTTGAATAACGAAGTTTTAAAATTTGAAGCAAAAGAATTAGATGTTATTTCACTACAAGGCTCAAAAGTAGCAAGATATAAATCACTAGAACCTCATTCTGATTTCAAATTATACAATCTTGGACCTGATACTGGAACAATGTATCTTTCAATGAACTTGAACAACCGAAAAGATAACAAGGGCAAATATTATGTAAATCCGAATAAACAAATATGGTTTCAAGATTTGAACTTCAGAACCGCAGTTGACTATGCAATAGACAGAAAAAATATGGTTCTAAATATTGCAAATGGTATTGGAGCTCCTTTGTTTACTCCAGAAAGTTTAAATTCAATTTATTTGAACAAAAATTTAAAACCATATGATAAGAATTTAGACAAATCAAAAGAGCTTCTGAAAAAATCTGGATTCTATCTTGATAAAAAGGGAAAACTATTTGACAAACACGGACACCGAGTAGAATTTGATTTATATACTAATGCCGGGAATACAGAAAGAGAAGCAATTGGGGTTATGGTTAAACAAGATCTTGAAGATTTAGGGATGAAAGTGAATTTTAAACCTATTGAATTTAACTCTCTTGTTAACAAACTCGTTAGTACTTATGACTGGGATATGGTAATCATGGGACTTACAGGTTCTCCGCTAGAACCAAACGGAGGAAAAAATGTTTGGTTGTCAGATGGAAGACTACATATGTTCAACCAACGAAATCCACAAGAAGGGAAAGCTAGAATTCTCCCTTGGGAAAAAGAACTGGATTACCTTTACACTCAAGGAGCTTTAGCAACTAAATTTGAGGATAGAAAAAAATATTATGACAAGTATCAAGAAATTGTTTACAGAGAAAAACCGATGATTTATATCTATTCTCCAATCAGAATAGTTGCACTACGGAACAAATTCAAAAATATTTATCCGTCAAGTTTGGGTGGAATTACACATAACATAGAAGAAATTTATATAGGGAAATAATGGAAACATTCAAATACATAATAAAAAGAATACTTCAAACTATACCATTACTCATAATGGTATCTTTGATTAGCTTTTTTATAATTCGTTTATCTCCTGTTGACCCGTTAGCAGAATTGAAGTTAAACCCTTCGGTTTCTCCTGCTACAGTTGAAAGAGAAAGACAAAGATTAGGTTTAGATAAGCCTATTATTGTACAATACGGGAAATGGGCTTTTTCTTTTATTCAAGGAGATTTAGGAGTAACTTCAACAGGCGAAAAAGTAAGTCAAAAGTTAAAAGAAAGAATCCCGAACACTTTACTTTTGACATCTATTGTAATCTTATTAACTTGGCTTGTCGGAGTCCCATTAGGAATTATTGCAGCAGTCAATTGGAAAACACCGTTTGATAGGATACTAACAGTTTTGACAAGTATCGGAATGGCAATACCATCGTTCTTTTTTGCGGTTTTATTGTTAATTTTTGCGGTTAAAACAGGATGGTTTCCTATTGGAGGATTAACAAGTCCAAACTTTGCAGATATGAATTTTGGAGCAAAATTTTGGGATATTACACATCACTTGATTTTGCCTGTAATTGTTCTATTCACAATATCTCTTGCAGGGCTTCAAAGACAAATGCGAGCAAATATGCTAGATGTTCTAGATAGTGATTATGTAAAATTTGCAAGAGCCAAAGGACTTTCAGAATTTTCTGTAATCTATAAACACGCTTTACGTAATGCAATTAACCCGATGATTACACTTTTAGGATTTGAATTTGCAGGATTATTAAGTGGAGCGGCTTTAACCGAATATGTATTTCAATACCCGGGACTTGGAAGATTAATCCTTGAAGCGGTTATGAAATCAGATATAAATTTAGTTATGGCATCATTGATGATGGGTGCTATTATGCTTGTACTTGGGAATTTAATTGCGGATATTCTTCTTATCATCACAGATCCGAGAATTAGGGTGAAATCATGATAAAAGAAGTTCTACAACAATTATGGAAAGATAAATTTGCAAGAATTGCACTAATTGTTCTTGGTGTAATTTATCTTGCACTATTTTTAGCAGATTTTATAGCTCCATACACAAAAGATTTTTCAGATAGAACAATGGCTTATGTTCCACCATCTAAAATCTTCACGATTGATGAAACAGAACACTTGTCAAAACCATATACTTATAACTACACAAGAGATTTCAATCCTCAAACATTAGAAATTGAATACAATCTAGATAGAAGTAAAAAGCACTATGTAAAATTCTTCGCTCAAGGTCAACCTTATAAATTCTTAGGACTAATCCCTATGAAAAGACACCTGATAACAACTGATTCAGAAGGAAGATTATTCCTCCTTGGAACAGATATTAATGGACGTGATGTATTTTCAAGAATATTATTTGGCGGAAGAATTTCTATGACAATAGGATTTTTAGCATTATTTGTTTTATTCCCTATCGGGCTTTTATATGGTGGAATTTCCGGATACTTTGGCGGGAAAGTTGATATGCTTATGATGAGATTTGCTGAAGCAGTTATGTCTATTCCTAGTTTTTATCTACTTATTATACTTGCATCAATTCTCCCATCCGGCATGACAAGTACTCAGAGATTTTTGCTTATTGTTATAATTCTGGCACTAATCGGTTGGGCTGGATTTGCAAGGGTTGTAAGGGGTATGGTTTTGTCTATCAAAAACCAAGAATACATTCAGGCAGCTCAATCAATCGGAGCTTCAAAAATGAGAATTATCATTAAACATATCCTTCCTCAAACAACCAGTTTTGTAATCGTGGCAATGACATTATCAATTCCTTCGTATATTTTATCAGAATCAGGATTGAGCTTTTTGGGACTAGGAATTCAACAGCCAGATGCCAGTTGGGGGAATATGCTGAAAGAGGCTCAGGAATTTACAAATATTTTGTATAGACCTTGGCTTTTAACTCCGGGATTTTTAATTTTTGTATCAGTTTTGGCATTTAACCTAATAGGTGATACCATAAGAGATGTTTTGGATCCCCAAAGCAAAGTTAGATAAATAGAGGATAGTATGGAAGTAAATTTAGAACATTTAACCAATATAATAAACCTTGATTATATGCTAAGAATACTTATAGCCGTAATCTTTGGTTTTTGTATAGGTCTGGAAAGAGAATTAACAAACAAATACGCAGGGCTAAGAACACATATTTTAGTTTGTCTTGGAGCTTGTGTCTTTACACTTATTTCTATATATGGTTTTCCAACATTCGCACCTGGGGATAATGTCGTTGTTGACCAAGCAACAGGGATTAGAGATACATCCCGTGTTGCAGCACAAATAGTTACCGGTATTGGTTTTATCGGTGCAGGTACAGTATTAAGAAATGGTCCTATCGTTTTAGGATTAACAACAGCAGCAACTCTTTGGATTGCGGCAAGTATCGGTATGGCATGCGGAGCCGGAATGTTTGAAATCGCTTTTGCAGGAACATTACTTTCTATCTTAACCCTTGTTACTATCAGAGTTTTTGAAAGAAAAGTTTTACCAAATAGCACAAAAAGAACTAAAAGAGTTAAACTTGTAATTGTTTGCCAAAATCAATTTGCAAACAAAATTCACGAATATATCATTGAAAAATATCAAGATATTAGTGAACTTTCGAAAAAGCAATTAAAAGCGGATGAAAACAGCACAAAAATTACTTGCGTTATGGATGTTATAACAAGAAAGCCAATTAAAGATTTATATAAATCATTCCAAGCGTTAGAAGGAATTGATTCTATTTCAATACAAGAAACTATCGATTGATAATGCTTTACTTTGAGGTTGGTTTAGGATAGTATTACAGAGAATATAAGTTTTTTAAGGGAGATTAAAAGTTGAAATATAAAAGAATTTTGCTAAAGATTAGCGGAGAAGCATTATTAGGAGATCAACAATTTGGAATCGACCAAGCTCCAGTGAAAATGATTGCTAATGAAATCAAAAAAGTTACAGAAGAAGGAGCCCAAGTTGCCGTTGTAGTAGGTGGCGGAAACATCTTCAGAGGGATGAGAAATAGTGCAAAACTTGGAATGGATCAAGCTTCTGGTGATTATGTTGGAATGCTTGCAACCGTAATGAACGCTATTGCATTGCAAAGTGCTTTAACTCAAATTGATGTACCTTGTAGAGTTCAAACAGCAATTACAATGAACCAAATTGCAGAACCATATATTCGCCATAGAGCAATTAGACACCTTGAAAAAGGTAGAGTTGTAATCTTTGCAGCTGGTACAGGAAACCCATTCTTCACTACCGACACAGCAGCAGCTCTTAGAGCATCTGAAATTAATGCCGAAGCAATGCTTATGGCAAAAAATGGAGTTGACGGAGTTTATACCGATGACCCTAACACAAATCCAAATGCGAAAAAACTCGATAAAATCACTTATGACGACATTATCAAAAATGGTTTGAAAGTTATGGACACATCAGCTTGTGCATTGTGTAAACAAAACAATATTCCAATTGTTGTATTTGATTTCAAAAAACAAGATGGAATTAAAGAAGTCCTAAATGGTCAAGAAATAGGAACATATATTAATTAGTAAATAGACAGACGAAAGAGGTAAGAAATGTCAGAATCTTTAGATGAATTATTTTTATTCGGAGAAGAAAAAATGGAAAAAGCTGTAGCACAGCTTCAAAAAGAATTTGGTTCTATCCGTTCTGGAAGAGCAAACCCAGGAATTTTAGACAAAGTTCTTGTTGAATATTATGGTGCTCCAACTCCATTAAGACAAATGTCACAAGTATCAGTTCAAGACGGTACAACTCTTGTTATTACACCATATGACAAGACTATTATGAAAGAAATTGAAAAAGCTATTATTAAGGCTGAAATCGGTATCACTCCAAACAGCGATGGTATTTGTATCAGACTTCCTTTCCCTCCTCTAACAGAAGATAGAAGAAGAGAAATTGCTAAAGACGTAAAAAAACTTGGTGAAGATGCTAAAGTTGCAGTTAGAAACATCCGTCGTGATATGACTGACAACCTTAAAAAACTTGAAAAAAGTGAAAATCTTCCAGAAGATATGGTAAAAGACAACCAAGATAAAATCCAAAAATTGACAGACAAATATACTGCAAACATTGATAACGCAGTTTCTGTTAAAGAAAAAGAGGTTATGACAGTATAATGATTAATTTAGGCTTGAATAAAAACGCAACAAGAATGCTTACAGGATTTGCGATGGGTACACTTGTTATGCTATGTATTATTTTAGGGGATTTAGCTCTACTAATAATGCTTGCTATAATGCTAATCTTTGGTTCAAAAGAATACGTTAAAATGTTAAACCACAAAGGTTTTTATCCAAGTTTAAAAGTCATCTATTTTACAGAAGCGATTTTAGCATCCGTAGTATATTTCAAAAGATTTGACCTTGTAGCAATAACTCTTACTATTTGTGCAATGTGTTCATTTATGTGGGTTCTGTTTAGAGGACGTCAACCTTACATTGCCAATGTTGCAACAACACTTCTTGGGATGGTATATTGCGGATGGTTTCCGCTTCATTTAATCTTTTTAAGAGATTTATCTTGTGCTAAATATGATAGCGGTCTGGCATTTGTTGTTTTGATGTTTACATCTATTTTGTTAACAGATGTTGGAGCATATTATATAGGAACAAAATTCGGCAAACATAAACTTGCGCCGGTAATTAGCCCAAATAAAACAATTGAAGGTTCACTTGGTGGAATGTTCTTTGCTGTTTTAGGTGCTTTAGTTATTTGGATATACCTGAAAGCTCTATTATTAATCGATATTCACTGGTACGTTGCAGTTTGTGCAGGTTTAATTTCTACTATTTTTGCACAAATAGGCGACCTTTGTGAATCTTTGATTAAAAGAGATGCGGGCGTTAAAGATTCAGGAAATAGTCTTCCGGGACACGGCGGATTTTTAGATAGAACAGATAGTTTTATTTTAACAATTCCTATTATGTACTATTTCTGCAAATGCTTTGTATTCCAAACAGAATGGATTCATACATTATCTAATTTTGTGAAAGGATTATTCTAATGAAATCTGTTGCAGATATTTTTGGAATTGAAACAATTACAAAAGATGCTTATAGATACGCTTTAACACATTCTTCTTTTACAAAAGAAAAAGATTTGCCATACAACGAATGCTATGAAAGATTAGAATTTTTGGGAGATGCCGTTCTAAAATTAACAATTTCAGACGTCTTATTTAAAATGTTCCCGGATTTTCAAGAAGGTCAGTTATCTAAAATCAGAAGCATTGTTGTTTCAGATAACACGCTTGCGGATATCGCAAAGAAAAACGGATTACAAGACCTAATCATAATGAGCAAACACGAAGAAAAACAAGGTTGCAGAAAATTAAATTCAATCTGTGCTTGTGCTTTTGAGGCAACACTTGGAGCATATTATCTTGACGGGAAATATAAGGAATTAGAAGCATACATCGCAAAAACTTTTACACCATACATAAATGATGTAAAAGACCACTTTGAAAAATTCAACGCAAAAGCAATATTACAAGAATATACTCAAGGAAAAACAAAAAACACACCTGTTTATACCGTTCTAAGAGAATTAGGGCCTGAACACAAAAAAGAATTTGAAATCGAAGTAAAATATAATGATGAAGTCCTTGCCGTAGAAAGAGGACTGTCTAAAAAAGAAGCCGAACAAAAATGTGCTTATTCTGCTTGTAAAAAATTAGGAATTATCTAAAATGACAAAAATTATCATTTCTCCATCCATTTTATCCGCTGATTTTGCAAATCTTGAACGAGATATTCAACTCGTTGAAAATAATGGTGCGGACTGGATTCACGTGGACGTTATGGATGGCCACTTTGTTCCAAATATTACAATTGGAATTCCGGTTGTTAAATCAATAAAAAAAGTTACAAAACTACCGCTCGATGTCCATTTGATGATTGAGAACCCTGAAAAATATATCAAAGATTTTGCAAATGCAGGAGCAGACATTTTGACATTCCACTACGAAGCAGTTAAAAAAGAAAATATAAAAAATTTAATTTCTGAAATTAAGGAACTAGGAGTTAAAGCCGGTTTATCAATTAAGCCCAAAACTCAACCGGAAGAAATTTTAGAATTTTTACAAGACTTGGATTTAGTCTTAGTTATGACGGTAGAACCTGGTTTTGGCGGTCAAAAGTTTATGGAAGATTGTGCAGAAAAAATTAAACTAATCAAGCAACACGCACCAGAAAATTTATATATCCAAGTTGACGGAGGAATAAACGCTCAAACTGGTAAAATCTGCACAGAATTTGGAGCAAACTCACTTGTTGCAGGGAGTTATATTTATAAAGCAGAGAATATCAAAGAAGCAATCTCAAGCCTTAAACATTAGCACCGTCAACATATTCTCCTTGTCTGATTTTTCTTTTCAATATTTCATCTAAACTTGCATTCTGATTATTGGATAAATCGGTATTATCATTGCTGGTTGTTGATTTATTTGATGACTTTTCAGTTGTAGAATTATCAGTATCGGAATTTTCTCTTGAGTCGGACTCGCCACCTGAAACAGGAGAAGCAGCAACACCGGTTTTAGCTTCAAGTTGAACTTTAAAACCGGAAGCAGTAGATTTACTAGCATTATTTGTATTTAGAACCTCTGATTGAAGGGCTGAAGTTTCTTCCGAAGTAGAAATTGCATTATTCCCGGAATTAATTGCTGTTCGAGCCGTTGGTAAATATCTAAGAAGTTTGAAGAAACCTCCCTGACGAGCAAAATCCAACAATTCGGTTCCGATAGTAACAGTTTCACCACCAAAATCAATAGCAGAAGTGATTGTAGAGGATTGAGCATTTATAGATGAATCAAACCCTATTAAATCCGACTCTGTTGAAGAAATCTGTGCTTGTCCTTGAGTTCCCATTTGTAGTAACTCTTGTTGTAGTTTATTTATTTGTGCAAACGTTGATTTATCACTCTTATCATTGTTAATTTTTGAAATTTCATCTTTAAACTCGTTTTGTGTTTGTTCTGCCTTTGCAAGCAGTTCGCTCATATAATTCTCAAGTTCTTGAATTTCATTAACAGAGGCTTCTTGAGCTGCAGTAATAATATTTGCAGACTCATTTACAGATTTACGTCCGGCTTCACTATCAGCAGTAAAAGAAACCGCCTGCTCTGCAAGACTAGCCCCTGATTGTTGAAGAGCTTCCCTTTTTGCTTGAGCCTCAGTCTTATTTGAGTCTTCAGTGTTTTCTGTAGAATCGTCAACCGTAGTAGTATCATCGGAATTTTCAACAGTTGCATCTGTAGTTGTTGTCAAAGGCTGCGAAGTATTGGTATCAGATACAGCTTTTTCATATGTTGTTACGTCATCAGAATATATAGAATTGACGAAATTCTGAGCCCATTGAATATATTGGCTCGGAACATCGACACCTTGTTCTTGATATTTAATTATCTGATTTGCTGTCAATCTTCGCCAATCAATTTGACGAGGAGATATAGCTTCTATTCGTGATACGTCCATAGTAAACCCTTGTTTTACAAATATATCTACGGTACAAAGCAAGAAAAACTTTAACCTAAAAAGAAAAATGTTAACAAATTTTACGTTCATCTAATAAAGGGATATAATTTTGCGAATTAGGAGTATAATAGAAAAGCAAGAAAAGAGGATTTAACATGGTTGATTACAAAGAATTGATGGATAAAGCGATTGAAGTATCTAAAAACGCATATGTTCCTTATTCAAAGTTTCCCGTAGGTGCTTGTGTTTTAACCTCAACAGGAAAAACATACTGCGGATGCAATTTTGAAAATGGTAGTTATGGTCTAACAATTTGTGCTGAAAGAAATGCAATAGGTAGTGCAATAGCTGATGGAGAAAGAAAAATTAAAGCTATTGCAATTTATTCTCCTAAAAAGGATAAATGTATGCCTTGCGGAGCTTGCAGACAAGTTATTTCTGAATTTGCAGAACCAGATACAGTTGTACTTCAAAAAATTGGTGAAGAAATTCGACCATACACAATCAGCGAACTTCTTCCTGAAACATTTATTTTATAAAGATGTATATTTTAGAACTCTTATTCAACGCTTTTAAAAATAAAAAAATTCAAAGAAATGACTATGACCCAATGGAAACAACAGGAACAGAATTAGAAGAAGATTCTGACGAATGTGAGCATCTTTTTCTTCCTCTAGATTCTTCTAACGAGTACTTTGCATGCAAGTATTGCGGTCTTGTTGTACCTAAAGAAAAACTTAAAAATAAGAATATTTTTGAAAATAAATCATTTTAATAGATATTTGGACAATTAAAAAACTTCTTTCATTGAGGAAAACTACCCATAGAAAGGAGTTTTTATTATGAAAAATTTAGGCGAATCAATAAACAATATAATGGAAGAAAATTCCAGCAACAGAGTTTTAATCTTGACTAACCATTTACAAATTATAGGTACAATTCACGAATACAAAAATAAATGCGAAAATTGCCACAACTGTCTAATTTCGCTCAAAAATGTAAAAATTGCACGTATTGAGGATCTTTTGAACTGCGAAGAAAGTTGTGAATGTAACTTACACATATTTAAAGAATACGATTGGTTTAATATCTGTGTAGATGCAATTGTCGGCTTTTCAATAATTTAGGAATTAAAAAAGGTGTTCTGATTTTTCAGAACACCTTTTAAATTTATTATTAAATCTTACACTTTTCTCTTACGAGCAGCTTCAGATTTATGTTTTCTTTTAACGCTTGGTTTTTCATATCTTTCACGTTTTTTTACTTCTGAAAGAATGCCAGCTTTTTGGATTTTTTTCTTGAAACGTCTTAAAGCGCTTTCAATACTTTCGTTTTCGCCAACTTTAACTTCTGCCATTTATATTTTCACCACCTTTATAGCTTATTGTTATATTCTTAGTATAATATAAAAGCCTGGAAATGGCAACTTTTGCCCTTTTTGTTAACAATTGTAACAGACAAATCCGAAAAAGTTATTTCTTCTGCTAATAAATAAAAACCTTGAAGTAAATATTCTCCAAGATTTTTATTCTAACTAGTCAATATTTTAATAATTATGACTACCGACCTCTAAAATAGTCACAAATTAACTTCTCTTGTCGAGGAAGCAAATGTTTAATACGATTTACCAAAGAATTATTTTGCAAATCCTCAAGTTGTTTTTTTAAAATCGCCTTTTCTAATAACACCTTATTGTATAAATCTGAACACACTTCACTTTTATCAATATGTGCTTTTAATTTCGCCAGTTGTAATTCCTTTTCACGAATAGATGCAATAAGTTCTCGTTTCACCTTGAATAAACCTCTCATATATCACATTATTAGAATAAACTGTTCTAACGAATTTAAAATCAACTTTTTAGGTGATTTTGAATTATACCTTCAATAAATCATACTCATAGCCGAGTTTTAATGCTTCCACATTTTTTGGAATTAAATGTTTTCTATGAGGCGGAATAACGTTATACAAAGCCTTTTCAAGAGTTTCTAAAGAAACCAATCCACAAGCCTTAGCTAATAAACCTAATGCAAGTATATTAGACATTTTGATATTACCCAACTTTTCCTCAGCCATTTGAGTGATCGGTGCAAATACATAATTTATATCATCTCTTGTTTGAACCTTTTCAGCCAAAGAAGTGTTTACGATAATTGTTCCACCCTTTCTTACGATTGGAGTGAATTTGTCAAATGAAGCCTGATTCAAAACGATAATATAATCAGCATGAGATTTTTGTACCGCACTAACTTCTTCATCAGACATAGAAATAGAACAATTAACAGTTCCACCTCTCATTTCTGCACCATAAGAAGGATACCAAGTAACTTTTTTATCATCTAGCATAAAGCCGTTTGCTAAAACCTCTCCGGCAAGCAAAACACCTTGTCCGCCAAATCCGGCAATTATAAAATCTTTTTCCATAATTTTAGTCCTTAATTATTATTTTCTGTTAAATCTTTATACACACCAGGTTTGAATACTTCCATCATCTCATTTTTAACTCTGTCATGAGCTTTTTCAGGAGTCATTCTCCAGTTTGTTGGGCAGCTTGAAAGAATTTCTACAAAACCAAAGCCCAAACCTTTTTCTTGAACTTCAAAAGCCTTTCTGATAGCTTGTTTTGCTTTTCTGATATTTGGAACTGAATCCAAAGAAACTCTTGCACTATAAGCTGTACCATCACACATTGCAATATGTTCTGCAATCTTAATTGGATAACCATAGTATGGAACATTTCTACCTGTTGGAGATGTTGTTGTAACTTGTCCTAACAAAGTTGTTGGTCCAAGTTGTCCACCAGTCATACCGTAAGTTGTATTGTTAATACAAATAGCGGTAATTTTTTCTCCTCTCAATGCAGCGTGCATACTTTCTGCCAAACCGATTGAAGCAAAATCTCCATCTCCTGAATAAGTGAATACGCATTTTTCAGGATGAGCTCTTTTTACACCTGTACCAACTGCCAAAGCTCTACCGTGTGGAGCTTCAATAGCATCAACATTGATAAAATCATAAATTGTAACTGAACAACCAATAGAAGTTGCAGCAATTGTATTTTCTGTTAATCCCATTTCATCCAAAACTTCAGCAACCAATCTTACGGCAACACCGTGATCGCATCCAGGACAAAATGTGTATCTGGCATCTTTTTTTAATGATTTTGGTAATTTAAAAACTTGTGTTTCCATTATAATAACCCCTCCACTTGAGCTGCAATTTCTTCCGGAGCAGGAGGAGTTCCAACTCCTTTATGAACTAATTCAACCGGAACTTTACCATTTACAGCCAATCTTACGTCATTTACCATTTGTCCCATATTAACTTCAACAACTACAAACTTTTTAGTTGTTTGAGCTAACTCTTTCAATCTCTTATTAGGGAATGGGAACAAGGTAATAGGTCTTAATGTTCCAGCTTTAATACCTTTTTGTCTTAACATTTTTGCAGCAGTTCTTACATTTCTTGAAGTTGAACCGAAACTTACTAATACAACATCAGCATCTTCTGTTCCGATTTCTTCCCATTCAGTTTCTTTTTCCTCTATTTCTGCATATTTCTTATACAAATTATCTAAGAATTCGCATTGCTTATCTGCTAACGGAGCATAAGAACGAATAATACGAGCTTCTCTACCTTTAGCACCTGTCAAGCACCAAGAAGAATTGTCAATTTCAGGATACGGATAAGGTTTAAATTCAACCGGTTCCATCATTTGACCTAACAAACCATCTGCCAAAAGAACTGTTGGATTTTGATACTTATGAGCTAAATAGAATGCTTTGTAAGTTAAATCTGCACATTCTTGAACAGTAGATGGAGCAAGAACAATAAGTTTATAATCACCATTTCCGCCACCTTTTGTAGCTTGGAAATAATCACCTTGAGATGGATAAATATTTCCTAAACCGGGACCACCTCTCATAACACTAACCAAAACGATAGGTAATCTATCAGATGTTGCATATGACAACGCTTCCTGCATCAAAGAAACTGCACAAGAAGATGAAGAAGACATGGCCTTTACACCAGTTGCACATGCCCCTAAAGTCATATTGATAGCGGCTAATTCACTTTCAGCAGAAACATAGGCTCTACCAAGTTCTTGCATCTTTCCGCTCATAAATTCTCCGATTTCACTTTGCGGAGTAATAGGATAACCAAAATAGCACTGACAACCGGCTAATACAGCGGCATTTGCTATTGCATAGTTACCTTTCATTAAAACTTTTTTACCTGTTAAACATTCAACCATATAATATTATCCTTTATAAACCTCTGTTATAGCCAAATCTGGACATCTTGTTGCACACATTGCACAACCTAAACATTCATGATTTGGATCACAAAATTCAACAACTCTATCGCCTAACTTGTTAGTTTTTTCACTAATCTTAATCAAATTTTTCGGGCATTCTTTTATACATAAATAACAAGATTTGCATTTTGCTTCATCGATTACTATTCGGCTCATTGTATCCCCTCTTTCAAATCTATTCCTCAAAAACATTTTAACACTAATACTAGAATTGAATAACTTATTTGTTTTATTCTTAACATTTGTAATAAATACCCGTAATAAAATTTACTAAATTATCTATGCTTGGTAAGATTAAAATGTAGGGATATATATTTTAAGGACTAAGAAATGGCTCAAGAATTAGAACTAATTGTTGATTTACTAAGGGAGATGAAGAGAGTTAATAGCACAAACATGGAAGGGTTTGATAAATTGCTATCAAGTATTAGCAACAAACTCGATTCTATGGACGCAAGTGCTTCTACAGAATTGCTGAAAGCATACCTAACGGAATTAACCAAAAATGTAGAAAAAAAATATTCTACAACAATTTCTAAATTCACAGATATTGAAAAAGCCTTAAAATCAATATTCTTAGATCAACAAGAACATGTCCGTAACAAAGACATGAAAGAGTTATTCGATATTTTCTCAAAAAACATGAACGGGTTCTATACAGAAGCTAAGCAGCAAAAAGCCTTGCTTTCAGGAATTGAATCACGCTTATCAGACTTGAGCAACAACAAATCTGACAAAGAAGATATTCTTAGAACAATTACCCTATTAAGAAATGACTTTGAAAACTTAAACCATGCCTACAAAAATACAATTGATGAGGTTAATTCAAATTTAAAAGGTATCCTTACAAACTTAATAAAGATAGATCAAACATCTATTAATTCTGAAATAAAAGAGCAAATAGATAATCTCTACAAAGCAACAGGTGATATAGTAAATTTCTTAAAATCAGTCGATGAAAAAGATTCCAGAATTGAAAAAGTTTTAGCAAATGTAGCAACAAGTGAAAACTTAAAAATCGCCCAAGGCGTTTTAGATTCTATAATTGAAAAAACTATAAATATAAGTGATTCTATCGAAAATCTTTCTGACAAGAAGGATATTGAAGGATTGCAGGCTGCTGCCGTTATTATGAATAACAAATTGGAAGAAACATCTACAAAAGAAGATCTTTCAAAGATAAATCTAAAAGCGGAATCTCTATTAACTCAAGCAGAAGAAGTTAAACAAAATCTAGCTGAAGTAACAAAAAACATTGAACACCTTCCAAATACAGATCAACTTGAAGCCTCTTTAGCCGGAATTTTTCAAGATTTGAAAAAACTTCAATCTGAAATTGAAACATTAAATATTAAATCTAACATAACAGATATTGAAACAAAAATTACTACCTTAGCAGAAGAATTAACAACAGTAAAAAATATCATTGGAGACATCAATGAAGTTTTGTCTGCAAAAATTCTAACTGCGATTGAAAAAATTTCTTTTGAGAATGAAGCCTATGAAATAAAAGAACATGTTTCCAAAATGGTTTCTCAGTTACCTCAAAAAGAAGATATTGAAAGAATTATAGAAGAACATGAACTTCACAATAAAACACTAAATTCAATACTAGAAAAAACAGACATTATTCAAGATAGATTAGACACTCTTCCAACTCATCAGGATATGGAAAGCCTAAATAATAATCAACTTGGACTAATCGAAAATCTTCAAGCCGTTGCGACAAAAGAAGATGTCGATACACTATACTCAAAAACAGATGATATTGAAGAAAAACTGGATAATCTTAATTTTGACAACGAATTTGAGAATATTTACGGAAAAACATCTTCTATTGAAGAATGGTTAGAAAATTCAAAAATAAAAGAACAAACAGAAGAAATTAGTGAGAAATTAGAAGCAAAATCAGAACAAAAGGATTTATTAGAACTTCTAAATCTAACTAAAAATATTATTAAAGAATTAGAAGAACTATCTGCAAATGCAGATGTAAAAAAGGTAAATAGAACTGTTGCAGACATCTATCAAATGATAGATGAGTTAAAAACAGATTTAATAAACACTCAAGAAATGCACAATGATTCAATCATTGTACAACTTTCAGAACTTCAAAAAACAATTTCAAATATTGTAACAGCAGAAGAATTTTCAAAATTCATTGAAGAACTTAAAGATTTTATACAAGGAATTTTAAATCACACAGAAAAGCTAGCATCAGATTTTGATGATGTAAAAAAATTGCAAGATGATATTATTTTCAAACTGGATAATATTGACGTTTCAAATATTGAAAACTCAATCCAGCAAAACCTGTCTTCTGTTGCAAGTGAAATAAAACAAACAATAGATGAAAAACACGAAAATCTATCTGAAAAAGTTTCAGATATTGACACCAAACTTGTTACAATTTCAGAATTTCTAAATAACGGCATTCAAATAAATGACGAAAGTTTAAAAGAATCAATTAAAGAAGTTCGAGAAATTCTTCAAAATAAAAAATCAAGTTTTGATGATATTGAAAAAGATACAAATAGCGTAATTGATGATGTCCACAAATACATAGATGGAATAAAAAATATTTTTGAATCTTCAAACAAAGACTTATCAAATGACGTAAAACAAAAATTAACAGATTTAGAAAATATTGTAGTTAGTTATAAAGCATTTAACGAAAATCAATTTACAAAAATTCTTGATAGACTGGGTGCATACGAAAATCTTGCAGGAACAGCAAGTATTCCGTCTGGAGAAATTTCAGGTTCTGTCGCAGAATTAAGCGAAATTAAAGATCAAATATTACAACTTGGAGAAACGTTTAATTCTCTAACTTTGTCAGAAAATTTATCAGACAAAGAAATTTCTTCTTTCATTTCCGATAAATTAAATGAACTTGGGAATAACCTAAGCGAATTATCAAACAATGTAGAAAATGGGATTCAACAAGGGTTTGCTTATAATGCAGAACTCCTTGAAGAAAAAACATCAATCATCTTAGGCTTTATTAAAGAACTTCGCCATGCCAGCACAGAAGACATTGATTTATTCGAAAGATTAACAGTTACAGATAACAAGTTGATGGATCTTCAACAAGAATTAGAATTAATTAATACCGATGTAATTAACGGATTAACATCAAAGACAACAACTTTGATTGAAGAACTTGCTCCAATTAAAGAACTTATCGGCTTGTTAAAACAAAATAACGCACAAGCAACACGACAAGAAGTTAACGAAAAACTAGCAAACTTACATGAATCTATTCATGATGACTTAACAAATAGTCCAAAACTTTCAAGACCGGCTTACGAGAACCTTGAAAATACCTATGACAGAATCTCTGATAGATTGACGGCTACAGAAAATAATTTGAGAGATTTTATATTAGGAGATATTGATTCTGTAATTATCAAAATTGACACCCTTAAATCAGAGTTAGAAGAGCAATTAAACAGAATTGCACCTCCAAATGCTGATCAAATGGCAGAGTTTCATAAATTTATTGAAGACATTAATAACTTCAAACAAGAGCAAAAAGATTTATTAACAAATACCGCTGAGGATATTAAAACATCACTTTCTGAAAAAATGGAAGATCAGCACGATGAAATTAAATCACTTTTGACAGTTGCAGTTAACAATGAAGAAATAGTTAAAGCCATTGAAGATTTGAAAAAATGTTTCAAAACAAGAATTAAAGCTCTTACTCAAAAATCAGATGAAACAAATTCTGATGAATTTGCAACAAATGAATTTGAGGAAGCATTTGAAGAAAATTCAAAATCAGCACAAATTATTGATGATATAAAACAAGATTTCAACAAGTTCTCCGATTTAATCAAAGATTTATCCGGAGAAAATCCTGAAATTGAAAAAGTTTTGAACACTATTAAAAATAAAATTGACACAATAACTATTATTAAACCGGAAAAAGATATCGACGAAAACCTAACAGATTTTGACATCTTAGAAGAAGACGATGAAAATTCTGAAAATGAAACAATAGTTGGTGAAAACAATTTTGATTTTATTAAAGCATTTGATTTATTAAAGCAAGATATAACAAAACTCCGCACAGATATAGAAAAAGCTATACCTCAAGAAGAAAAGACTAAACAGTTAACAACATTATCATCAATTCCTAGAGTTGGGAATGATAATCTTTTAGTTAACCTTAACAACAAAATTGACATTCTTTCAAAAGAACTCAACAAAGACTGGTTAGAAGAAATCAAAGGATATATTGCAGGTAGCGAAATTCAATCAATGCTTGAAGATATTAGCGGAAAGATTGATATATTAACGCTTACCGATAATTCTGAATGGGTTGAAGATATTAAAAATACAATTCAAAACCTAAACACTTCTGAAATTTCAGATTCTTCAAATAAAGAAATTCAAGAAATGCTAAACTTGATAAGTCAAAAAATAGATATTTTAGCATCCTCAGAAGATTATGAACTGATTGAAGAAGTTAGAGATTCAGTTGAAGCAACAGAAGAAATTAAAGACAATATCGACGTTTTAAATAAAAAAGTCGATGTTCTTGCTCTATCAGATTACACTCCGGATTTGGAAGAAATTAAGGATTATGTTTCCGAAATTGAAGACAAACTTTCAAATATTGATGCTAAACAGTTAGAAGAAAATGTTAGAAAGCTCTCAGATACAGATGTCAAATTAACATCAATGTTGGAAACACTTAATCAAAAAATCGATGAGTTATTTTCTAAAGGAAATACTAACTCTAGTAAAGAGTTAGAAGATATTAAACATTTAATTTTTGCCCAATCCGATTTCATCAAGAACTTAGAAAATAACAGTAAAACAGAAGCATTCAAAAAATGTTTGAAAGAACTTACGCTTGAGGTTAACAACCTTAACCTAAATTCTCATACCGAAACAAAACAAGTTCAAAAATCATTAAAAGAAATGAAAGAATCTATTATGGCTGCCGTTGTAACCATATTCAATCAAGTTTCTTTCATTGAAGAATCTGAAGATATTAAAGACTTTGTAGAAGAACGTACAGACGAAATCAATCAAAACTTGGAAGAAGTTACAAAACAGTTAAAACAAATCACAAGCTCTACTGATGCCACTGATTACAACTACTCAATGCAAGATATTGAATCAGATTTAGCTAAATTAAGATTGGCTCTTAATGAACTTCAAAATAATGAACTGGAAAATCAATCGAGTGAACTTGCAAATATTTCTGACAATGTTTATAGAATTACCTCTACAGTAGAAGAGCTTCAAAATTCTATGACTCAAGACGAAATAAAAGATATTAAATCTGAAATTGCCAACCTTAGAGAACAAACTCAAAAGATTCTAGCATCTTCTGATGAATCCTACAACGCTATTAATACAGGTCTTGAAGGATTTAGCAAGGTAATTACAAACCATTTAACAGATAAGGTTGATAAAGTAACTAAAATGCTGGAAAAATCATCCGCATCAGATAAAGTTATGCGACAAGCTCTTATCTATATGGGAGAATGGATTGACTCTGCAAGCGATAGTATGGACAAAATTACTTCCAACTCTGAAGAAATCGTTGATGTAAAAAATACAATAGAATCATTGAAAAAAGAAATACCAGAACAAACTGATATTCTTAATTCAATTGAAGAAAAATTCGATGAGCAACAAGAAAGATTAAGTTACTTTGAAAAACAAATATCTAAACTTGGAAATCTTGAAGAAAAATTTGAACAACAAGA
>CAKUTL010000007.1 GCA_934692295.1 uncultured Candidatus Melainabacteria bacterium | reverse complement strand
AACTGCCGATATAGCTCAGATGGTAGAGCAACTGATTCGTAATCAGTAGGTCAGGGGTTCGATTCCCCTTATCGGCTGTTTTTTATTATTTCCTATATTTTAATTTCAAAGATTGGTAAAATTTCTCCCTTTGGAGAAGGTTAGGATGAGGGGTTAAGCTGAGGGCATCAGTTAGAGATACTGCTTAGTATGACGAATGCGTATATAAATTGTAGGTCGGCGTTGATACGCCGACATTGAAAATCAGCTGGATTGCTTCGCCTACGCTCGCAATGACAGACTTTGCGGAATAAAATCAAACGTATTCGTCATTCTGAGGGCTTTAGCCCGAAAGAATTCAGCTTTTAATTTATTTTTTATATATATTATATATTCTAAATAATGTAGGTTGGGCTTTCTAGCCCAACAAATAGCTTCATAAAACTTTAAAACGCCTTAATTTTTAGCAATAATTTGTTGTAATTCTTTTTTATATTTATATACGACAAAATAGGAGTGTGTTTTTATGGTAGATTCAATCAACTTTTCGTCTGTTAATTTTAAAGGTTCGACGAATTTAATTTCTCAATATAAAACGAAACAATCAGATAATAACTCTTCAACCACTCCGGTTGATAAGCCTGTAACGGCTTCTGCTGCTGATGCGTTGTCAGCTTATAACAAAGTTGGGGTTATTAAACCGACTGAACTTCCAAAAACAGAAGCTAATGCAGAAGAAAAAGCCCTCGCATCAGTTGCAGATTTAAAGCCAACTGAACCGACTAAATATGAGATTAAAGGTGAAGAAGTAAAATCTTCTGACGGTATAAATGCTTATTATGAAGAGAAAAATGGCGATATTTCAAAAATTTATAATGTTTATGATGGTAAAGTTTATAGATTTATCGAAGTCAATAACCAAACCGGAAACAAGATTAAAGAAGAAAATATTGAAGAGAATGGAAACACTTCTTCTATCAGAGAATTTGACCCTGAAACGGGGAAAGAAATAAAGTCAACTTTTTATGATGATAAAACCGGAAATCTAGAATATGTCGTAGATTCTTCTAATGGAGATTTAACAAGAAGTATTGCCTATGATGAAAATGGCAAAGTGAAAAATATTGTTCTTGTAGATGATGGTGTTGATGGAGGTGCAAATATTTGCTACTCATTTGAAAATGGTAAACTTGCAAGAAGAACTGTAGAAAATAAAGATGGCGAAGTACAAGAACTCAATAGATACGTAGGTGGTAAAGAGATTTCTAGCGTAAAGCCTAAATTATATCCGGTAATCAATACTTCTGGTATAGATTATTCAAAAATAGATTTAAAACCATCTGAACTGGGAAATGTTGAACTTGACCCAAGCAAAGTTGATGGTGAAAAGAAATACCGTTCAAATGGTACGTTGGAAAAAGTTGTTGTAAAAGATGGCAATTTAGTACGTACTTATAATATGGATTACACTGGTAAAAAGTTAGGTGAAATTGTTGAATCTGAAAACGGTATTGATAAACGTGCGATTAGCTTGGGCGATGATAATGCTGAAGTTAAGCTCATTGAAGATTTTGACTCTAAAGGAATGTTGCAAAAGCTAACTTCTTTCGAGCATGGAAAACCAAAAAGAGTAATGGATACAGATGATTCTGCTGTAACATTTTTTGATAACGGTAAAATCCAAATATTGCAAGAATGGAATAGCCCAGGTTTAGGCAATGTCTTTGAATTTGACAAAGACGGAAATTTAATACGATGTGATGAAATAGACGAAAATTGCAAAACTAATAAAAACAGAAATACTTATTATAACAAAATGATTTTGGAAGTTGAAAACAAAACAGAATCACCTGAGAATGCAAAATCTGTAGAACGTTTCAAAGCTGCTTTGAACGATCCAAGTTGGGATAGAACCTACGTTGAAGGTCCAAACATTGTTCATATGAAGCGTAAAGGCATGATTGATGGTATTGAATATGAAATCTATTTAAACGGAACAGTTAGGGAATATTCAAACTGGGGCAATGACGCAATTATTATGAACTCAAATCAAGAAAATGCAGATTTGTTCAAAATGCTTTCATCCCTTCCAAAGGCAATAAAATAGTTTAATTTCGATAAAAGTTGGAAAGGGTCGGAAATCTTTGATTCCCGACCCTTTCTTAGCATACCCCAAAACTATCTTGACAAACGAGCGAAAATATTTTAATATATACCTATACCCCGTAGGGGTGTAATGGTAAATTAAAAAGGAGGCATAAAATGAAAAAATTATTTACAAGTTTAGCTATTGTCGGTGCTTTATTTTTGACATCTAGTGCCGTATTTGCTTGTGATTGTAACTGTGCAACAAGCGAAGCTCCAAAATGCAACTGTTCTCAAAACTGTGATTGCGGTTGTCAAAAAGGAGAAAAATGTAAGTGCGAAAATTGCAACAAAGCAGAGGTTTCTAAATGCGATTGTGATGCAAATAGTGATTGTAAATGCACAACTAAGAAATTTGGAATTTTCAGAAAAAATAAATGCAATTGTGCAAAATAATTAGAATTAGGCGAGGTTTGGGGAAATTTTTTCCCGACCTTGCCTAAATTAAAAAAGAATTTTTAGGAGTAAGTTTATGCAGGCAGATAAAACAAAAGTAATCAGGTTATTAAAAACCGTCAAAGGTCAGATTGACGGGCTTATCAAGATGGTGGAAGAGGACAGATATTGTATTGATATAAGTACTCAGGTTCTTGCGAGTCAGTCTTTGTTGAAGCGAATAAATTTGGAAATCTTGAAAGCTCATTTTACTCATTGTGTCAAAAATTCTCTTGAATCCGGTTCCGAATTAGACAAAGAAGCAAAAATTTCTGAAATGGTTGGAGTTCTCGATAAAATTTTAAAATAATTTTTCAAAGTAATAGCAAAAATATTTTTTATATGCTTTATTTTTTATATGAGAATAAATCCTATAAATTTGAATCATGTAAATTATAACTTTGAACATTTTGTAAAAGAAACTGTTCAACACGATAACAAACGTGATCCCCGTTATTTTATAAGAGAAATTTATGATTTCCAAAAACAATATTCAAAATTTGGAATGGTGGATATGTTCTGTGATAAACTTGCAGATTTTGCCGAAATGTTGCAGAGTAAGGGGTTGAAAGATTTTGCAGGTATTGTTTATAGCGGTTTGGCAAAACTCCCAATTGCAAAAGATACAAGAATTTCAATTTTAGAAAAAGCAATTAAAAATGCAGAAAATCAAGGAGATAAGTTCCATATATTGGCAAGAATTGTGGATTTGAAAAAGTTGTACAAAGCTGAATGGATGTCTAAACAATATGTCAAGACACTTTTGAAAGAGGAAAAGTGTTTGAAATCTATCGTTACGGATTTTGAGGAGGCTAAGAAAGGTTTCAAAACTGTTGCAAAAGGAACAGAGTCAGAAGATGTGTATCGCTTGCGTTTAGCCTTTGCTAGGATTGATATTGCCAAAACTTGTATGAGACAAAATCCTGGATTAGCATTATCTAAAATAAAATCTGCCAAAAGAGTTTTTATTGAACAAGGTAGAACAAAAGAAGTAGAGTTCTCCGAACAATTGGCGAAACAAATTGAATTAAGACGTTATTAGTTTTATTTGATTTGTCGTTTTAATTCTTTTTTTACATTAGAAAGAGGTCCATTGTTTGGGTTTCTTACGTTTCTGTAATAGTGCTTGCAATATACTACTGGATATTTTGGAATCCACGATAGTTTCATAAAGATTGAAACCGTATCTGCTCCTTTTGAAAGCATAAGTTCATCAATTGTATCCTCGTGCGATGGTGAAATTGAAGAGATAAGTTTGATTAAATAATCCGAAAAAGTTACGACTGAATAACTTGAGATTACCCCTGTATTCACAACGATATTTTGCAAAGATAAATCTTCTTGAGTTGCAAGATTGTGTTCAGCATCTGCCGGAAGAGTGAGGCTATCAGCTTTCACTTGTTGGAGTTCGTACCATTCTCCGTTATAAGAAATTCGCATAACATTTGGCTTTGGCATATAAATATCGTCAAACTTGTTTTCTAAAATTACACGTCCATCATAGCCGACAATCCCGTATTTGTAATTTTTGCAAGTCAAAAACATCTGCCCAAATAAAATATCAATTTTTGAATATTCAGGTTTTACGATGGTATTTCCAAATTCGTCATAAATTCCGTAGTCGTTATCATTCCCGAATTTTGCAAATTTGCTGACAATTCGGTCTGCATTTCTATATTTTATTGGAACTAAAACATTTCCTTCTGAATCAATTAGCCCGAATTTGTATTTTTTGTTTTGAACAATCCAAGAATGAGTTCCTACTCTAATCATTTTTCTGTAGATTGGTTCAACGGTGATTTTGTCTGTTTTATCTTTCAATCCCCAACGTTCGTTTTGGGTGAATAGGACAACATCATTCGTAGTTAGTTCTGAATTACCTGTGTTTTCGGCAAATGCGGGTGAACTAAATATTAAAGATATTACCAATAAAACCAACAATTTTTTCATAACTTAACTATAACATAAAATTTGTTATGGTATAATTTTTTAAGAAATAGGTGAGTTTTTTATGATTAGGAATAGTATAATATTATCTATAAAGCTTTTAATAGGTACGATTGTATTTGCAGGATTGATTATTTCTGGTGCTATTATTTTTTACCTAAAGGGGATTCCATATCTTGTTTCAAATGACAAGGTTGTGAATTATTTGGAAGATGTTGCAAGCAAATCTCTTGGTACTGAAATTGATATAAAACATCCTGTTGTTAAAACAGAATTATCTCCAAATATATATTTTGGGGTGGATAATTTTGAAGTTTTAAAAAATAAAAAATCTATTGCGAAAGTAGAAAATTTTGGAATAAATTTATCTCTTTCTGAAATCTTAAAAAAGAATGTAATTTTGAAAAGTGCAACGTCGGATTATATTTTTGCAGATGTTAATCAAATCTTGGATTTACAATGCTTTAAGGCTCAAAAAAAATCACAAAAAAATGATTGGAATTTCGATGTTTTTCAGTCTGTTTTATCAATAAAAAACGCAAAAATTTTGTATAATTTAGACAAAAATACAAACATAATTATTGATGGAAAAGATTTAAGAATTGATGATAATTTAGAGAAAAAACATGTAAATTATAATATCCTTGCAATAATTAAAAAAGGTAAAAATGTTTTAAAAATTAAAACTTCAGATGATAATAAAGTTTATCTATTGGATAAAGAAAAATTTGTAGTTGAAAACTCTCAAATTTCTGTAAATGATAAGAAATTGTTTTTCAGTGGGAATGTTGATACAAAATCAAATTATAATATCAGTTTGTCTGCGAAAAAGTTTTCAATCCCTTACGTGTTGGACTTTTTGAATTCTCAAATTATTGAAAATAATATCAATGAACAGTTGGTTTACTTTAAAAATATTGATGGAAATTTTGATTTTAATGTAAATATTAAGAATAACAATCTTGATGGTGCTATCGATTTGAACAAGTTATCTTTCAAACTTGTTCCTGTTATGGATTTGCCGATTTTGTTGAATAAGGGGCATATAAAAATTGATAATTACCGAATCCAATTGAAAAATTTTAAAGGTTATTACGCCAATAAACCTAGTAACAAAATGGATTTTGAAGGGACTGTAAAAGATTATTTGAAATCTATGGATACAAATTTGGTTGGAAATGCCGTTGTTACAAATGATTTTTCAGAACATTACATGTCAAAAATGATTGGTTATCCAATGAAAATGTCTGGGAAAGCTGATACTAGAGTAATGCTAAAAATGATTAACAATAAAATCGATTTGTTGTGGCTTTACAAGTTTGATAAAGGTAACGGATTTATTGTTGATGGTGATGAATCGTTTATGAATGATTTGGCAACTCGTGTTTTGGTTGCTAAAATGCACTTTGAAAATATGCTTTTGAATATAAAATCAATCGATTATTATGCAGAAGATCCAGATAAAAACCATGAAAACAAAAAACGCATTCCTCTTGTGAGTTTCAGCTCAAATATTGATTTCTCAAATGGTAAAACATTTGTCAAAGATTTTGGAATGAATTTACCAAAACCTATGCCGAGTGGTTTTGTGAATATGTTGATTAAAGAAAAATTATTCAAAGGTGGAACTTTTATTGGTCACGTAAAACTTATTAACACTGGAAAATATCCGACTCTTCAAGGGGATATGAAAGTTTCTGATGTGAGAATTCCTAGTCAAAGGTTATATATAAAAGAGGGTGAATTCAAAACAGATAATGATCATATGCACATCTCTTCAAATGGGCGATATAGACGCTCAAGTTATCACGCATCTGGGGTAATTATGAATGAAATAAAATTTCCAATAATTGTAAAAGATGCAGAACTTGGGGTTGATAATATTGATGTAGAAAAATATTTGCAGATATTTAATAATCAAACTCCGAGTGATGTTGCTTCTGATAATGTCCAAAAAGCAGTAGAAGAATCTATTGCAAAGAATGTTTCTGATGACGATGATGACAATTCTCAAACTTTTGATTTGGCAAATTTAATTATTGAAAAATGTCGTCTAATAGCGGATAAAGGTTTTTATAAAGATATAAAATTTTCTAATGTTGTTGCAAATTTAACTCTAGATGAAAATAGTGTATTAAAAATAGATTCAAATAAATTTAATATAGCAGATGGCACATCTTCTGCCAAAATAAATTGTGACTTGAAAAAACACAAGTATTCATTGTGGCTTGCGTTGGTAAAGGTTGATTCAGATATTATAGCATCGTCATTGTTGAATTTGCCAAAAGAAATCAATGGGAAAGCTAGTGGCTTGATGGAACTAGAAACTGATGATAGTTTGAAGTTAAATGGGCGTATTCAATTTAGGGTTTATGAAGGGATAATTCCGAAAATTGGGCTTGTGGAATACACAATGAAAGTTGCTGCATTATTCAGAAATCCTCTTACTATGGTTACTCCATCAATTGTTTCAGATTTGGTTTCAGTTCCAGAGGGTAAATTTGAACAAATAGATGGCGATTTAAGATTAAAAGATAACGTGATTAAACCAATGATGATAAAATCTTCATCCCCTCAATTAAGTTCGTTTATTGTTGGTACATATGATTTAGAAACTCAAGATGCGGCATTGAGAATTTATACCAAATTTTCTAATCGCAAAAAGGGTATTTATGGATTTTTGAGGAATTTATCTTTAAATAGTTTGGCAAATAGAATTCCGTTAAGTAGTAGAACTGACAGTGATTATTATTCAGCTGAAATTTCTCAATTACCAAAAATTGATGCAGAAGAAAAAGATTGCCAAATCTTTTTAACAAAAGTTGATGGAGATATAGTTCAAAATAACTTCCTTTCTTCTTTGAAGAAGATAAAATAATTTTTTATGAAATTTATTTTTTTTGTGGATTAAAAAGTCCTTTAATATATTGTAGTCCTGAGCGTAAGTCCATTGGAGGGTAAGAAACTCTCCCGACTTCCGCGTGTTTATTACTGTGTACTTTTGCCCGTCCTACTTGTGCAATTTTTTTTCTTGGTTGAGGTTTCCCTACTGGAACAAGATATCCTGTATGCTGGACATTGCTTGTATGTTTAGGTTTTTGACCAGTAACTTTTGCAAGTTTATCTAGTGCTTTTTGTCTTGCGTATTGAGTTGTGTCCGTTGAAATAGTTTTACAGTAATTAACGCTTAGTGTTTCCCCATTCATAGAGTATCCCATAGTTTTCTCCTTTATCCCCTTAATTTTAATAAATGTAATCCCTAATATATTAAAAATTTTCGTTTTGCAGAATTGTCCTAAAAATTAAAAATATTACGAATTGTAAATAGTAATGTAGGTTTGGCTTACTAGCCCAACAAATAAGTATTCCAATCCAATTCCTTAAACAAGTCTGCTTATTCCAACGGATTTCAAACCTTCAATATTCCCTTGCATATGAAGTGGAAATTTCATTGTTTTTTCAAAGAAATTCCGTATTAATTCATCATATTCTTTTTGGCTTGCGAATCCTGCAGCAAAGGCATCTTTTTCTATGGATTGTTTTATATATCCAACAGAGTCCTTTTCGCTATTAATATAATTGTCAGTTTCTTTTGCCCATTGTTCGGCTTGTTCTTTTTCTTTGTCAGAAAGAGGTTTTGCTTTGTTTTCTGGTTGCGAAATGAGTTTTTTATAATTTTTTTCTAATCTTGCTTTTTGACGACTTTCTAATTTTTGCTTCAATAATTTGTATTTTATTACTTGTGGTGGATTTTCCAATTTTTCCATTAGAGAATTTTGGTACTGATGTCTGAGCTCATGATTTGTTACATTTACAATTTTAGATTTATTTCCTGCTTGTTTACTTAAATCAACCCTAATTTCATTAGCATAACAGCGGGAAGTTCCTTCAACAGAATTACTTAGTCTTTCATTTAATACTGTTATTTCTCTATCAGAAACATTCTGTTTTGCCTTTGAGTATGGGATAATTGCTCGAAGAAATTCTTCATCTTCATAATTTTTTGCAAATAAATAAGGTGTTTTTGATATTTCTTCTAATTCTTTTTGAGAAACAAAATTACTATTAATTCCTGTTTGTACTATTTCCCCAGTTTCATTTCTAGATGCGGTTGTTCTAACGTATTGATGTTGTTTATGAGGTTTTAATTTCTCAAAAAATTGGACTTCTTTTGTGGTATTGTCTTTTTCATAATTTATCGTAAGTTTTTCTCTATCCAATGTTTTTGAGTCTTTAGAAAAAATATGTTTTGAGGTCATTAATTGAGTTGTATTTCCATTCACTGTTGTTTGAGATTTAATTTCTCTGAGAGTACTATTATCACCCCAATATGTTCTTGTGGTTGAAACAGTTTCTTTTTTAGAGGTTTTTAGGATATTTCTCCAGAGTAGATTACCTTCGCTATCTTTGAACGAAGTTACTGTTGTTTTACCTTTCCCACCTTTTGTGGAAATTTCTACATAATCCATTGTGTGGGCAAATTTAGGTATCGGAATATTTTTAACTTTCGCAATTGGTATATTTGTTTGTTTTGAAATAAGTTTACTCCCTTGCTTTCCAAGAGGTTTAAACCTACTTGCAATGCGAGAGGTAATGGATAACCAATTCATTTATTTCCCCTAAATATTGTGTCTATTATTATAAAGTATTTTTATGCTTAAAAATTGCCAAGATATTAATAAATTCTTTGTATCACCATGTTGTCAAACAAAAAACTTTATATAATAATAAAGTTGATTATGAGGGTAAAACCTCGTAAATATACAATTTAATTTATGGAGGAAATTAAGAGTCGTGGATATATTTTCAATATTTACTTTATGCGGAGGGTTAGCATTTTTCCTGTATGGAATGATTGTCATGTCGGCAGGTTTAGAAAAAATTGCCGGAGGCAAAATGGAGAAACTTCTTGAGAAGATGACTTCTAATCCGATAAAGAGTTTCGCATTAGGTGCCGGTATTACGATTGCGGTCCAGAGTTCATCAGCTGTAACAGTTATGCTTGTTGGTTTTGTAAACTCTGGAATAATGAAGTTATCTCAGGCTATCGGCATAATCATGGGTTCAAACGTTGGGACAACGGTAACGTCATGGATTTTAAGTTTATCAGGTATTCAAAGTTCTAACTTCTTTATTCGTTTTTTAAAGCCTGAATCTTTTTGTCCATTGCTTGCTTTAGTTGCTGTAATTTTAATAATGACTTCAAAAAATAATCTCTCAAGACGTAAAAGTGTTGGGGGATTTTTAATAGGTTTTGCAGTTTTGATGTATGGGATGCAGTTGATGTCAACTTCTATGGCTCCTCTTGCAGATGATCCTAGATTTTCACATGCTTTAACTTTATTCAAAAATCCTATTCTTGGGCTTTTGGTTGGTACAATTGTTACTGCAATTATCCAAAGCTCAGCTGCTTCTGTTGGTATGTTGCAAGCGTTGTCTATGACTGGTGGAATTTCTTATGCGGTTGCAGTTCCAATTATCATTGGTCAAAACATTGGTACTTGTATCACTGCTGTATTATCTAGTATTGGTGTAAATACAAACGCAAAAAGAGTTTCTGTCGTTCACGTAATGTTCAACGTTTTAGGTGCGTTGATTTTCTTACCAATTTACGAATTCGGTCATTACTTTATAAATTACCCATTCGCAGAAGCTACAAATCCTTTTGGTATTGCGGTTTGTCATTCTATATTCAATATTGCAACAACGGTTTTACTATTCCCATTTGCAAAACAAATGGAAAAACTTGCTTATGTTTTAATCAAAGATAAAAAAGATGAAAAAGATGTTATTCTTGATGAAAGATTACTTCTTACTCCTTCTATTGCGATCAATCAATGCTACAAAGCTACTGGTACGATGGCAAAAATTACCCGTGATACTTTGGTTATGTCTGTGAGAATGTTAAAACAATATAATCATAAAGTAGCGGAAGTAATTAATAAAAATGAAGTTTTGATTGATAAATACCAAGATACTTTGGAATCATTTTTACAAAAGCTTTCTGGTACAGAATTGTCTGATGAAGATAGTAATAAAATTTCTCAGCTTATTCTTTCAATTTCTGATTTTGAAAAGATTGCCGACCATGCAATTCATATTTTGAATTTGGCAAATAAAATGCACAGAAAAGAATGGAAACTTTTACCTGAAACAGTTGAAGAATTAAAACATGTTGTTAATGCTGTTAAAGAAGTTTTTGATGTGACGGTAAATGCTTTTGTTGAACACAATGTAAATCAAGCATATCATGTTGAACCTTTAGAACAAGTAGTTGATGATATTGCTTATACAGCTAAGAAAAATCATATCAAGCGTGTTAAAAAAGAAAAAATCCATATCAAACGTGGTTTTGTGTATGCTGAAATTTTAAATGATTTGGAAAGAATTTCTGACCACTGTTCTAATATTGCTACAAATATAATTCAGTCTGTAAATTCTTCAATTCCAAAACACGTATTGAAAAATAAACTAAAAGATTCTAATAATGAAGATTTTGCTAAAACAGTAGAAACTTTTAGAGAAAATTACGCTGTTGAACCTCTTTCAATCCAAAAATAAAAGAGTTTTAGAAAATGATAAATTTTGATGCTGAAAACAAATATATTTTAAAAGGAACATATCAGGTTTCAATGTCGGAAAAAGACATGCACTACGCATTGAAACCTGCGGTGTTGCTTAATTTTATGCAAGATTTAGCCGCAAAATCAATTGATAAAATTGATACAGATTTGTCTTGTGATGCTTTGCTTGCAAAAGGATTGGGCTGGTTTTTAATTCGCTACCGAATTGAATTTGATGATTATCCTATTGGGGTGGATAAAATTAAAATTTTGACAGAGTGTCGTGGTGGGAATAGAATGACTACTTTCCGTGACTTTGAGTGTTTTGATGCAGATACTGGAAAACGATTGTTGAGGGCGGTAACGTCTTGGTTTGTTGTTAATTTAAACTCTAAATCGATAGTAAATATTTCACAAGAATTCCCTCAGTTTATATCATTTGAAAAGCGAGATGATGATTTAGCTTTACAAAAAATAAAACCTATTAGTCAAAGTGATTGCGAAAAAGTTTTTCATGTTCGTTATGATGATTTGGATATGAATGGTCACGTTAACAATACTGTTTATATTACTTGGGCTATGGAAGTATTAGATTTTGATTTTCGCTCAAAGCATAAATTGAAAACTTTGGATATTTATTTTAAACATGAGGTCAAGTATGGGGATGATATAATTTCTGCGGTGAAAATAGACCGTGAAAATTTGACATCGGAACACTTGATAACAGATGCGAATACTGGTGAAGAGGTTTGTTTGCTAAAGGCTTCATATGTTGCTATTTAGCCAATTTATGATATAATTTTTTTTGAAAAATGGTTCGATGTGTTTCTCGAAACTTTTATATAAATTTCATTACATTGAAGGGGAAAAGGGGAGAATTGGATATATGAGAGAGAATGTTTTATCACTGTTAGATCAAAATACAAAACTTTATGGTGAAAGAATTGCTCTTGGCAAACGTAATAAATACGGCTGGAAAGAGCTTACATACAAAGGGCTTGGTCTTTTGACAAAACAATTTGCAAGTTATTTGATAACTGACTTGCAAATGCAAAAGGGTGAAAGATTAGCCATTCTTTCTGAATCAATGCCAGAAATGGGTGCTTGCTTGTTTGCCGCAGTTATTTCAGGCATGGTTACTGTTCCCTTAGATAATAAGTTAACTATTTATGAATTAGTTTCAATCCTTTCTAGCTGTCAACCATCAGTTCTTGCTGTATCCCAAGCAAATTTAGAAAAGGGGTTGGAATTACAAAAGAAAATTTCAAGTATCAAACATATAATTATCATGGATGAACCTCGTTATGATTCTGAATACCCTAGCTTATATACTCTCCCATCTGGTAGAGAATGCAAATGGCGTCATAGATCATTAAAAGATACTGCTTTGATTATTTATACCTCTGGTACAACTGGAGCTCCAAAGGGTGTTCAAACAACTTTTGGAAATATGACAACTCAAGTTTTGGAAATGTCAAAAATTTTGCCAGAAGTTTTGCCTCATGAAAATGTAAATTTGTTGTCAATTTTGCCGATGAATCATTTATTTGAATTGACTGTTGGTTTTTCAACATTTTTGAATAGAGGTTCTTCAATTTTTTATCCTCAAAGTTTAAAACCAAAAGATGTTTTGGGTGATATGAGAGAAAAGAAAATAGATTTTATGATTGTTGTTCCAGCCTTTTTGAAATTGTTAAAAAATACGATAGAGGCTGATATTAGAATGCTTCCAACAGAAGAAAAGTTGTTGTTTGAACGTTCTTACGCAGCAGCTGAATATATTACGGATTACAATATCAAACGTCAATTATTCAGAAGTATTTTGGCAAAATTTGGTGGAAACTTCTATGGATTTATGACTGGGGGTGCTCCATTAGATCCAACAGTTGGAGAATTCTTTGAACGAATTGGTATCAAGGTGTTCCAATGTTATGGTTTGTCTGAAACAAGTCCTATTATTTCTGTTGATAGGGGTAATGATAGAAAATTGATGTCTGTTGGTCCTGTTTTGGATTCATATGATGCAAAAATTGATGAAGAAACTGGAGAACTTATGGTTAAAGGTCCATCTGTAATGAAAGGATATTATAACAATCCAGAGAAAACAGCGGAAGTATTAGAGGCTGACGGTTGGTTACATACAGGTGATATTGGAGAGTTTGATTCTGATGGCAGATTGTATATTACTGGTAGAATTAAGAATATGATTGTTCTTTCTGGTGGTAAAAAAGTATTCCCAGAAGAAGTGGAAGCTGTTTTGGAAGGCGATTCAAATTTTGCTGAAGTTTGCGTATTTGGTGCAACAAGAACCTCTGGAGCAAAAGATGGTACTGAAGAGATTATGACCGTAGTTGTTCCAACAGAAGAAATTATGCAAAAATATCCAAATGATGAAGAGTTGGAAAGCTTTGTTGCTCAAGAGGTTAAGAATTTGTCTGTACAATTAGCTCCATACAAAAGACCTGTAAATATTGTGGTTAGAAAAGAGCCTTTGCCACGCACAGCAACTAGAAAAGTAAAACGTAATGTTGTAAAAGAACAAACATTGGCTCAACATGTGTAGATAAATTTTCTTATATTTATAAAAGAGGTTCTTGTTTGAAGAACCTCTTTTTGTATTGATTATTCTCTTTCTCTGAGGAGAGGAATGAAGTTCAATATTATCTCAAATCCCGTTATTCTGAGCGAAGCGAAGAATCTCATACAGAAAAGTTGTGTTCCTTCCCCTTGGGGGGAAGGTTAGGATGAGGGGTTAATCTTCGCAATCATAGCAATTTCCCTCACCCCACCCCTCTCCCTCAAAGGGCGAGGGAGAAGAATAATAGAAAAACCCTCTCTCGAAATTGTACCTTTTCGCTGAAGCTCAAAGACAATTTCCCTCTCTCCCTCGGAGAGAGCCTATAAAATCAGTCATTCTGAGCGAAGCGAAGAATCTCTAACAGAATTTGTTTGGATTGAGATTCTTCGGGTAAATTTGTAATTTATTTTATTACCCCAATTGTAAATCCCTCAGAATGACTAATTTGTAACGAACTTATTCCCCTATTCCCTTCTTCCTTATTGCCTAAAAAAATGTAGGTCGGCGTTGCCACGCCGACAGATAAACAAAGCAACTTGGGAAATGTTGAACATCATTCCCTCTCCAAGGGTAGAGGGTTAGGGAGAGGGGTTTATTAGAACTACATCTGTAATCCTATTTTTTCACTTTTTCTTTTTTATTTCGGCGAAAAAAGAAAAAGCAGAACCGAAAAAGAAAAACACGAATGATTAAATGGCTCGAGTCATCAGGGGCTTTGCCCCCGAACCCCTTATAAATATCCGTACAGTCCTTCCGAACTCGTTTTGGAATCTCTAGCGGAATGCACCAGCTAGAGTAATCCTAGTAAAGTAAAAGATACGTAGGTCGGCTTTGCTAAGCCGACAGATAAACTAATGTTCACTTTTGATATTAATAAAATATTATCTTTTTATTTTTGTGTTAAAAACCTTTCCTCTCTGCAAAGCCTTACGCCTCATGGATGTCAAGTATCAAACGAACCCATCTTGCTAGTCGTATTTTTACCTACGTAAAAATACGGATGTTTACAAAAATCCAAATCATATGGTATATTTATAACATCGGTTAAGGTTCACACCCGAGAGAATTAAAAACTCTTAAAAGTTTAAAAACTTTTTGATGGTAAAGCTGTTTGCCGAAATGGAATGGGACTTTTAGTATTTAAAGCAGTCCTTGTCGTGGTCATCTAGGATTCCAATTGCTTGTAAATAGGAATAAATTATTACAGTTCCAACGTATTTCATTCCTCGTTTTTTGAGGTCTATTGAAATTTTGTCAGATAGAGGAGATGAAACTATTGTTTTTCCAGAAGTATTTTTGATAACTTTCCCGTCTGTAAAATTCCAGATGTAATTAGAAAAACTGCCAAATTCTTTTTGAATTTCAATAAAAATTTTTGCATTATTTATTGCGGCATTAATTTTCCCATTACTTCTGATTATTTGTGGGTTTTGAAGAAGTTCTTCAATTTTATTTTCACCATAATTTGAAACTTTTTTTACATCAAAGTTATCAAAAGCAATTCTAAAAGCTTCTCTTTTCTTGAGAACTGTAATCCAAGATAATCCAGCTTGAAAAGATTCTAGAACGAGAAGTTCAAAAAGCTCTCTATCATCGTATTTTGGAATTCCCCATTCCTCATCATGGTATTTTGTGTAGATTTCAGATTTTTCATCCACCCAAAAACATCTTTTCATTTAATATTTCCCCCTAATTGCAGTGCTGATTTTTATAATATAACAAATTGTATAATTTATTCAATAATTCCGATTTATATTGTATAATCTTGTTATGATTTAGTTTAAACGGGGTAAATATGGTTAATAAGAAGATATGTGCGTTACTTGTGTTAATGATGATGGGAACTTATACGATTTATCAAAATTCTGTGTACGCTGAAGATACAACATCCGAGACTACGGAAGTTTCTGTTATTAAAGGAAATAAAGATGCTTTTGAAATGGCAGAAAATTTAATCGCTAAAAAGAATTATCAAGAATCTTTAAAATATTTAGATGCGTATATTTCTTCTAAACCTAAAAAGTATGAAGCATACAAATTGCGAGGAGATGCTTATTATGCTTTGCGACGTTATAACTTAGCAGAAAAAGATTATCAAACAGCAATTGATTTAAAAACTGATGATGACAAGTTCGTTACAGGTACAAAGGTTTTGAGTGCAGTTGTTTTAGGAGCTGATAAGCAAGAACAATTGCAAAACCCAGAATTGGGGAATTTGTATGCAAAATTAATGTATGCTCAAAAAGCTCAAAATAAAACGTCTTATGAATCATCTTACGCAAAAGCGGTTGAATTAAATTCTCATATTTATTTGCCTCAACCGAAAAAAGATGAGATTTCTCAAATAAATTGTCCTCAAAAATATGGAAAAGTTTTCAATCCTCAAGGGGATGATAAATTTTTATATGATGCGATAAATGATATTGAAAATGAAAATTACAGGGATTCTGTTTTTAAAAGTCAATACTTAATTACAAACTATCCAGATTACTATTTAGGATATTATTTGAACGGTGTTGCACTTGCAGGGATGGAACAGGATGAGGATGCAATTGTTGCATTCAATAATGCTTTGAAGAAAAACCCTTACGATTTTGAATCTTTGGCTAGTTTGGGACAACTTTATTATGCACAAGCTGAAAAAACTTTTTCTGTTGACGATGCAAAAAAATCAACTGAATATTTTCGCCAGGCCTTAAAATTGAATCCAAATTGTAATTCTTATTATTTTTATATTGGGTTAAATGATTTGTTACAAGGCAAAGTTTCTTCTGCTATTGAAAATTTTGATAGTGCAATAAAATTAAAATCTAACGATTACAATAGCCAGTACTACAAAATTATTGCTCAATATATAAATGGAGATTATTCTTCTGTTGTTTCAGGTGCGGGAAAACTTTTATATCGCAGAGTTTCAAATTATAACTCTGTAATGTATTTAAAAGCCTTAGCGGAATACAAACAAGGACAAAGTGATTTAGCACTGGAAGATTTAGAAAAAATTTATAATTCTACAACGGATATTTATAATTCAGATGTTCGTTATGTTTCAAACAAGGAGAAAACTCTTCTTGGCTATTGTTATTATTTGAAAGCATTGATTTTGGCTCAAAAAGGTATGGGGACAAAATCTGATATGGCAGAAGCATATTCAAATCCAATCATTGCTCAACTTGCAGCAACAGAAAAAATGCTAAACGCATACAAACCAGAATTTGTTAATGGAAAAGTAAGTTTAGAAGATTATAAAAAATTCAATAACGCTTACAATTCTGCGGTTGGATTATTGAAGCAATCTAACATTGTAATTACACCAGAAGATATTGATACTCAATACGACTATATCAGAACAACTTTTGATGATTTAGGAGTAACTTTTGTATATAAAAATCCAAATTACAAAATCTCTGCAATTGATAATTATGTATTCAAAAAATATTCTTCAAAATTATCAGCAGAAGATTTCCAAACTTTATCAGAAGGAGTAGCAGAGGATGAAGTTCTTGCATTAAGGCCAAAAACAAATGATACTCCTGTTTTGACTCAACAAACGTCGCAAGAAGTATTATTAGGGGATGAAAAAACGACTTCAATTGCTCAAATCTTAGCTACCCAATCTTTAATTCCAATGGCAGTGCCAAAAGAATTGCAGATAGTGCCTGTAGCTGAAAATCCAATCTCTCAAGAAACTGAAACAATTGTTGCTCAAACTCCAATTGTTGAAAATTCACAGATTGTTGAACCTTCTGAAAAAATTGCGAAAGTTGAAAATGTTGAGGAAGTTCCAAATGTTCAAAAAACAGTTACAGAACAACCAAAAGAAGATGTGAAAATCGATGTACCACAAGAAGTAGAACCTGTTGTGGAAACAGTTACAACGGTGGACGAGTCCTCTAATAAAATTAAAATCGTTGCAGATGAAATAAAAGATTCTCTGGATTTTACAATTTCTTATCCTAAAGAAACAGTTCAATCTTCAAATGTTCAAACTGTTCAAAATGAAAATGTTAAACCGGTAGAAGACGTTGCAAAAGTTGATTCTTCTGTAGAAAAGGCTAAAGAATCAATGATTTTCAAAGCTGATGAACAACAAGTTCAACCAAACGAGCAAAAGCCTGAAAAAGTTGCTTCAAACAAACACAATATGGCTGTAACTCTTCCACTGTTTGATGAAACAAGACCTGTTGTTGATGCGGAACCAGAAAAAGAACCAGTAGTTGAACAACCAAAACAGGAAGTGAAAGTTGTGGAAAAACACGCAAATATCAATTCAGAAGACTTTGGTGTAACGCCTGTAAAACCTCTTCCAAAGGTTGAAAATCCTGAAGATGTTGTTGTTTTAGAACCTCAGAGTTTCTTGGCGAATGCTGATACCCAAGTCCCAACTTCTAACCTTGTATCAAAACAAATGGAAAATTCTTTTGCAGGGTTAAAAATCTCTGATGACTCTAAAAAAATATCAACTGATGATGTTCAACTTCAACAAGAAGAGCCAAAAATTGTTCTACCGGAAGAACAAGTAGAAAAAGTTGCTTCTTCTCATAGTTCAAAAACTGTAGATTTGTCTGACAAGATTGCTAAAGATAGAACTAATGATAAACCGTTTACAACCCTTCCGGCTAAGGTTGAAACATCTGTTCCGGTTGTAATTGTACCGGAGATGAAAACTCCTGAAATCAAAACTCCTGAAGTGAAAGTTCAAGAAGTTAAAACTCCAGAAAAACTTGAAGAACCTGAACAAACTCAAACGGTTGAATTAAGACCTGCTTATAATTATGGAGATGAGGCAGAACAATCTGAAAATACTGTAGTTTCTGATACAGAGGAAACTACAGCTAATGTTGTGGAAAATTCTAAACCTCAAAAAATCAAAAAGGAAAAACCTGTAAAACAACCAAAAGTTAAGAAGGAAAAAACTCAAAAAGTAGAGAAAGAAAAAGCCGAAAAACCTGTTAAAGTTAAGAAACAAAAGGCCGAACAGTTGCGGACCGTGGAAGAAAAACCGGTCAAGGTTAAACCTGAAAAGGTTAAGAAAGAAAAGCCTACCAAGGTTTCAAAACACGAAAAATCAATAACATCAATTGTTAATGATGCTCTTGGAATTGCTCCATTAGCTGATTCTGAGGGAGAAGTAACTCAAACAGAAACTCCGATTTCAACAGTAAAACCGAAAAAAGAAAAGGTTCAAAAACCAACTAAAGAACCGAAGGTAAAAGCACCAAAACCAGTAAAAGAAAAAGCGAACGTTCAAAAATCAACTAATTACGAAGGTATGAAACCTGTTGTTGTGTCAGAACAGAAACAGAAAACTTCTTTCTGGGATAAGTTCAAGTTTGGCAAAAATAAGGCTGAAAATCCGGAACAAAAAGTTAAAGTTAAAAAGGAGAAAATCCAAAAAGAAAAACCTGCAAAACTTGAAAAAGAACCAAAAGTAAAACCGGTTAAAGAGGTAAAAGTTAAGGCAGAAAAGATTAAAGCCGATAAACCTCAAAAGGTTGTGAAAGATAAAGCACCAAAAGTAAAAACCGAAAAAGCTCCAAAGGTTGAAAAGGTAAAAACTCCGAAAGTGAAACCTGAAAAACAACCGAAAGAGAAAAAGTCTTTTAACTGGTGGTTCAAAAAAGACAAATCCCAAACTCAAAATCACACAAAAGAGTCTTTATCAAAGATTTTTTCAAAAAGTGATGACCAAGTTTTTGAAAAGAATGAAAAAGAAAAGACTGTGATTAAGAAATTGGACAAAAAAGAAAAATAATTAAATAGAAATAATTTTTAAAAAGAAGCGAGGCGATTTTAGATCGCCTCGCTTCTTTGTTTATTGTAATTTACATACGTCATACTGGGCGGTGTGAAGAATCTCTATCAAAAAAGTTGTGTTCCTTCCCCTTGGGGGGAAGGTTAGGATGAGGGGTTAATCTTTGCAAGCATAGCAATTCCCCTCACCCCACCCCTCTCCCTCAAGGGGCGAGGGAGAAGAATAATCGACCCCTCTCCTCAATCCTCTCCCTCGGAGAGGAAGAAAAAATATTAATCAGCCATACGACACGCAGTTTCACAAAATTAAGTTTTGCGTTTAGTTCACCACCTCACCCTAGCCCTCAGTCATACGGCACGCAGTTTCACTCGACTCAACTCCGTTTCGTCGGTTCAGCTAGTGTCCCTTGGAGAGGAACGATGTTTTATTATTTTCTAGCTCACTAGGCGGAAGAAAAATAAAACATAACGAACTTATTTCCCTATTTCCTTATTCCTTTTCCCTTAATAATTTTGCAATAAAACCCTTTCCTCAAGGAGAGGAAAACAATAAATATATAAAGAACTTATAGACTTATCCAATTATCAGCTTATCGACTTTATTTCAATTTGACATCTACAAATGAAGAGAGAATTTTGCGGTATTTGGTCAAATATTGAATAAATTGAATTAATTCTTCTCTTGTGTATTCTTTTAATATTTTATTTTTAACCTTTGAAAATTGTACATTCCCCTTCGCAAATATTTCTTCTCCTTTGGGAGTAATTTCGTTTCTTTTAATGATCATATTATCTCTTGTGTCGGCAATTCTTTTTATAAGCCCTCTTCCTTCCATATCATTGAGGATTTTGCCTATATGTGCCTTCCCTTTGAAAAGAATTTTTGCTAATTCTGATTGCGAAATATCTGGGTGCAAATGTAGTGCATATAAAATAGTGAATTCATCAGGTGTTTCACAACCTCCAATAAATTGAGCTTGGAATTCTCGTCTGAAAGATTTGTTATAATTCGCAGTATAATCAATTTGGAATGCTAAATTGTCATCTAATTGTGGTACTATTTTATTTGCGTTTTGTTCCATACCCGTTTCCTTTTCTACCTGTACTATTTTGAGTGTACTATGCTTGGTGTAAAAATTCAATATTTTATTGACAAAATTATATAGATTTTCTACTATTACAGTAGAATATTCTACCCTAAATTTGGAGAAAAAGTATGAAATTAAAAATGACAAGAAAAAAGCTGGCTATACTAATTTTATTGGTTATTATTGTACCAATTATATATAATAAAACATCTGGTTTGATTAGCGGGATGGTAATGCAACAAATGATGAAACTTCCTAAAGAAGTTGTTGTTGATACTCCGCATAATGAAGAAGTGTTTATTTCTGCAGAATCTACTGGACGTGTTGAAGCAAAATATTCTGTTGATGTTATTGCTCGTGTTTCGGGATTTTTGCTAAAGAAATATTTTAAAGAAGGTGATTTTGTTCATAAAGGACAATTGATTTTCCAAATTGATCCTCGTGAATATCAAATTGAAGTAAACAATTCTAGAGCTGCGGTTAGTCAATATTCTGCACTTTTGAAAAATGCTCAACAAGAATTGAATAGAGCTAATGCGTTGATTAAGGAGGATTTAATTAGCCATTCTGACGTTGACCAAAGTTTAGCTACAAGAAATTCAAATAAAGCTTTATTAGATGCTGCAAGACAAAAACTTGAACTTGCTAGAGTTAATTTGAGTTACACTTCAATCAAATCTCCTATTGATGGTAGAATTGGTAAAATTAAGATTACTGAAGGAAACTATGTTAACGCTACTTCTGGTTCGTTAGTTAATATTTCTAGTACGAACCCTGTTTATGTATCATTCAGCTTGAGAAGTGATGATTTTGTAAAACTTTTAAAAGCAAGCAATAGATTGAAAGATGTTAAAGTTCGAGTTCAATTTGACAATGGTCAATGGTATGACCAAATTGGTAAAATTGACTTTGTAGATAATCAAATTGACCAAAATTCTGGTTCAATTCCAATGAGAGCTACTTTTGAAAATCCTAAAAACTGGTTAGTTCCAGGTGATTATATGAAAGTTCAACTTATTGCTCCTCAAAAAACATCTTATATGATTGTTCCTCAATCTTGTACAAAAGGTGATGCTATGAGTGGATATTACGTTTGGGGCGTTGAAAATGGAAAATCTGTAAGAAAAGATATTAAGGTTTCAGATGATGTTGTTAATAAAAACTGGATTGTAAAAGAAGGTTTGACATTAAATGATGAAATCGTCGTTGCAGGTATTCAAAACGTAACAATGGAAGGTCAAAAGGTTAAAATCTTATCAGCAGAAGAATATGCAAAGCGTGAGAGTAAAGGTAAATAAGAATGAAACAGATATTTGATAAAGAAAAATTATATTTCTTCATAAGAAAACCAAGATTTGCATTGGTAATTTCTATATGTATTGTGATTGTTGGTTTAATTTCACTCTTAGGCTTGAAACAAGAAAGTTATCCTGATGTTACTCCTCCACAAATTATGGTAAGTGCTAACTATCAAGGTGCTAGTGCTGAGGTTATTGAATCTTCTGTTGCGACAGTTTTGGAAAATAAGTTGAACGGTGTTGAAAATTTGTCTTATATGACATCTTCTTCTTATGATGGAAGTTATTCTTTAACAATGTATTTCAAGGTTGGTTCTGATAAAAATATTAACTTGATGAATGTAAATAACCGTATTCAACAGGTTTTAACTCAATTGCCGGAAGATGTTCAAAGAACTGGTGTAACAGCTATCAGTAGGTCGTCTGGTTCTGGTGCATTGATTTTGAACTTGTATCCTGAAACTGGTAATTGGAGTCCGTTAGACTTGTCAAACTACGGTTCAATATATGTTAAAGATGAATTGAAACGTGTGGATGGTGTTGCGGATGTAAACGTATATGGTGCGGGTGATTATTCAATGAGAATTTGGTTAGACCCTCAAAAAATGGCTGGTCTAAACATTTCAACAAGTGAAGTTAAAGCTGCGATTAATGCACAAAACACTCAAGTTACTGCTGGTGCATTAGGACAGTTACCAACAGATGACCCGCAAGCCTTACAACTAACTTTGAAAACAAAAGGTCGTTTGGCAGATGTAAAAGAATTTGAAAATATAATTATCCGTTCAAATATGGATGGTTCAAATGTTAGAATTAAAGATATTGCAAGAGTTGAACTAGGGGCTCAATCTTATACAAACTTAGGTTTGGTAAATGGAAAACCTTCTGCAATTATTATGGTTTCTCAATTACCAGATGCTAACGTTATAAATATGTCAAAGGCTGTTCATGCTAAAGTTGACGAGTTGAATTCAAGAATGTCTAACGGTATCAAAATTATGACTATTAAGGATGATGCCGAGTATATTCAAGAGTCAATGAAAGAAGTAGAATTTACAATTCTATTAACAGGTATAATTGTTGTATTGATTATTTATTTGTTCTTGGGGGATGGGATGGCAACTCTTGTTCCTTGTGCGACAATTCCTGTTTCTTTGATTGGTACATTCTTCGCGTTGGATGCTTTGGGGATGTCAATCAATTTGTTGTCTTTATTTGCATTAGTACTGGCGGTTGGTGTTGTAGTAGATGATGCGATTGTTGTAATTGAAAACGTAAAACGTCACATTGACGAAGGTAAATCTGCAATTATGGCAACACAGATTACTATGCAGGAAGTTGGTTCATCACTGGTTGCTATGGCGATGGTATTGATGGCTGTATTTGTTCCGATTGGGTTTATGGGCGGAATGACTGGTGTTATGTATAAGCAGTTTGCTGTTTGTATTGCTGTTTCAATTGCCCTTTCTGCTATTTGTGCCTTGACTTTATCTCCTGCAATGTGTTCTCACTTCCTTGGTAGAGAAAAACAAGAGGACTCAAAGAAAGTAGATTCTCCTTTAGTTCGTCATTTAAAACATATTCAAAAAAGAATCAATAGAAGAACTTCTAAAATTGTTGAAGTGTTTAATAGATATTTTGACAAGCTTGAAGATTTTTATATGGAATATGTTAAAAAATTCGTATATGATAAAAAGTTGCTTGTTACAACTTATTTAATAATAGTTGCGTTGACGCTTGTATCTTTCAAAGTTATTTCAACAGGTTTTATTCCTGATGAGGACCAAGGTATATTGCTTGCTTCAATTACTCTTCCAGATGGTGCTTCTTTATCTAGAACTGAAGAAGTTTCAAAAAAATTCCTTGAGCAGGTTAAGGTGTTGGATGGTGTTGATGCTAGTAAGTTAACAGTATTTGGAGGTAATGGTGCGGTTAACTCTGCGACTGCTATCATCTCGCTAGATAGTTATGAAGATAGAAAAGTTGGACCTATCGAGTGGGTAAAACGTAAATCTCAAGGTCGTGAAACTAATCTTTCTCACACTGCGATATTGCAACGTATAAGACAAATTGCTGGAAATACAAAAGAAGCTTCAATTATGGCTTTTTCTCCTCCAGCTATTATGGGTATGAGTATGATGGGTGGTTTTGAGTTCCAAATGCTTTCTCAAGGAGATTATACCGCTCAAGAATTGGAAAGTTGGGCTAACAAACTTGTTGCTGCTGCAAATTCAGATCCATCATTATCAAGCGTTAATACTTCTTTCCAAGCAAATGTTCCTCAGTATATTGTTGATATTGATTATGCTAAGGCTTTGGCTCAAGATGTTGATTTGCAAGAATTATATTCAACTTTAGCTTCAATGCTTGGTACATATTATGTTAATGACTTTAATAAATACGGCAGAGTATTTAAGGTTCAATTACAAGCTGACAGTAGATTTAGAAATACTTCAACTGATTTGGCTGGAATTTATGTAAAAAATAAAAATGGGGTACAAGTTCCTGTATTGTCAATTGTTTCTTTGCGACAAACTGTTGGTACTGCCTCAATTTCAAGATACAATATGTATGAATCAGTACAAATTCAAGGTCAACAAGCAAGTGGAAAGAGTTCTGGGGATGCAATGAAGGCTATGGAAGCGGTTGCAAAGAAAGTTCTTCCTTCTGATATGACATTCGATTGGTCTGGTACTTCTGCTCAAGAAAGAGCTGCTTCTGGTCAAACAATCGTAATTGTAGCAATGGCTTTGGTATTTGTTTACTTATTCTTGGTCGCATTGTACGAAAGTTATACAATTCCAATTGCGGTACTTTTGGTTTCTCCAGTTGCTGCATTGGGTGCGTTATTGTTCCAGATGATGATTAACCAATCTTTTGATATTTATTCTCAAGTTGGTATGATTACGTTGATTGGTTTGGCAGCTAAGCAGTCTATTTTGATTGTTGAATTTGCTAAAGAAGAACATGAAAAACACGGTTTGCCAGTTAGAGAGGCGGCAGTTAAGGCTGCAAAATTGAGATTTCGTGCAATTATGATGACTGAATTGGCATTCATTATTGGTGTATTGCCGATGATATTTGCTTCTGGTGCTGGTGCAAATTCAAGAATTTCTGTTGGTTCAACCGTATTTGGTGGTATGGTTGCGGCTGCAACTTTGGGGGCAGCTTTAACTCCAGCATTTTATGTTCTTGTTCAGGAATTTGTTGATAAATTCCCTAAAAGAGAAATTACCGAAAAGGATTTGGAGATATAGAATGAAAAAGATTGTTAATATACTTATAATAGCTTCGGTTGTTGCATTGTCAGGTAATTCTGTATTGGCAAAGAAACAACAAGTGGATGAAAATTTGCTTGCATCTAAAAAGCAAAAAGAAATTCAGATTGTTGAACCAGATAATGTGAAGGTTAATCATAAGACTGAAATTAAGAAAATGAAGTCGAATGCAAAAACGAAAGCTAAGTCTTCGCACGAAGCAGAAGGTATGTATGAAACAAAATTTCCTGTTATCAATAGCCAGATTGAATATGCTGATATGAATGGTGAAGTTACTCTATCTGATTGTATCAAATTAGCTATAACTCACCACCCTGCAATTATGTCTGCTATTAGTAATGCTGAAATTTATAAATCTCGTGTTGGGCAGGCGTGGTCAAATTTCTTCCCAACATTAAGTGCTGGGGTTAGCTATTCTCGAAACGATATGTTCATGACAATGGGCGGAAATTTCGCTAAAATGATGGTGCAAAAATACGATATGTATTATGTTCCAAATATTTCTGCAAATATGCTGTTGTTTGATTTCGGTAAAACTAAGGCTATTGCAGATTCTGCAAAAAGAACTTATGAATCTTCTCGTTTCGATGCTGAAACAAGTATAGAAAACGTAATTTATAATGTAAAAGTTGCATATTATAATATGATTTTTGCAAAGCTTCAAAAGTCTGTTTATGAAAATACCGTACAAGATTATGAGCTTCAATTAAAACAAGCAAGAGCTTATTTTGATATAGGTAAAAAAGCTAAAATAGATGTAACTTATGCAGAGTATAACCTAGGAAAAGCTAAGTTGAATTTAATCAAAGCAAAGAATACAATGGAACTTGCGTCTGTTCAACTTGCTAACGCAGTTGGTATTCCAGAGCTTGCGGATGTAGTTTTGAAGGATGGTTTAAATACAAAAGAATATTCAGTTAATTTTGAAGATTTAATCAAAACGGCTGAAGAATCTCGTCCTTCTCTTTTAGCGGCAAAGAAAAGAATGGATGCTGCTGAATTAAATGTTCGTAGTGCTAAACGTGCTTTTACTCCAGATATTGGAGCTTTTGGTCAATACCAATATGGTGGTAGAAAAATTAATTCTGATTATGGTTATTCTGTTGGATTACAACTACAATATTCGGCATTGAATTTAATGTTGTTGAAAAAACAAGTTGATGAAGCAAATGCAACTTACAAAAAATACGTTGCTGATTACGAGCAAGAACGTCAAAATGTTTATTTAGATGTAAAAAGTGCCTATATAAATTTGATGAATTCTCACGATAGTATTGCGGTTTCCAAACTTGCTCTTCAACAAGCAAAAGAACAACAATACCAAGCATTCCGTAGATACCAAGTTGGTCTAGGTGATGCGATTGAGTTCAAAGATTCAGAAAACACATATTTGAATGCTCAATTGGATTATTATTCAACATTGTTGCAATACAATGTGAATGCGGCAGAACTTGAACGTGTAATCGGTGCTCCAATAAAAGAGTCAGATAAAGAATTGTAGGATTTTATTCGAATGTATCTCTAACGATGTTCCTTCCCCTTGGGGGGAAGGTTAGGGTGAGGGGTTTACTCTAACGAATTGTTATTTAGTTGTTTCCTCTTGAGAAATAATCTTTGGGTGATAGAATTTTGTTATGGAAGTTATGAAATCTCTATATTCAAACTGGTGCAAAATCCCAGATAAAATCAGATTTTTATTTATTGGAGCTGTAAATGCTGGAATTTCTTATGTAATTTTTGCTCTCGCAGTTTATTTGTTGGGGCAAGGTCATTATCAATTATGTGTGGTTTTGCAGTGGACAATTTCTTCTGTATTTTCTTATTTCAATCAGAAATTTTTTGTTTTTTGCACAAAAGGAAATTATTTGCACGAGTATCTGAAATGCTGTTCAACTTGGGCTGTAAGCTATTTTATAAACGTTGTAATTTTGGAATTGTTGGTTCGATTTGCGATTAAAAATGTTTATATATCTCAGTTTATTTCAATATTCTTAGTTTCAGTTGTAACTTATGTATTGTTTAAGTATTTCGCTTTCAAAACTCACAAGAAATAATTTATTTTTTGAAAATATTTTTGATTTTGTCTAGCATATTTTCTTGGGTTTTGAATAATTTCATTTGGGTAATTTTTCGATTTATCCCGTTTTGAATGCTTTTATTTAGGCGATTTATTTTGTAATTAACATAGAAACTTCCGAAGAAGAACCAGCCGAAAACATTGTGATGTATTTCAATATCGAATTTTTCTTTAACGTAGCGTTCGATATTTTTTAGAATTTGCAGTGTCAAAATCAGATTCACTACAAGCCAAATAACATTTGCGATATTGATGATAAATTCTTTTTGAATCCCTTTGATATAAAGAATGATTGCAATAACATTTAATCCAATGAGGGTGCAAAACCAATTAAAGCGATGGATACATTTCCCTTTTTGCGGGTAGAGTGTGTTTATGTCGGTAACGAGTTTCCATAGCCACACATACCACCAAATACCCAGAGTTACTATGCTGAGGAATATAAGTTTCAGGGTGGAAGTTTTTCTTATCGCAATGTTATTATTGTTTTCCATATTGGAATATTAGCACTTTTTATTAGTTGAAACATCATTCGATTAATTTATAAAATAATCCTTGACAATTAAGATTGAGTTGGTACAATAATAATACATCTGAAAGCAATTGCTTGGAGAAGTGCCAGAGCGGTTGATCGGAGCGGTCTTGAAAACCGTCGAACGTGCGAGCGTTCCGTGGGTTCGAATCCCACCTTCTCCTCCATTTAAAAGGAACCCGAAAGGGTTCTTTTTTTGTGCTAGCAAATAATTTTATTTACCGTTTTTAGGTAGATTATGAATATTTATCCCATAAGTTATACCCCGCAAACGCAAAAACCGATATTTACAGGTTATCATAGCAAATTTACCAAGAATCTTGATTCTGTTCTCTTATCTTCCGGGAAGGTTAGTCAAAATGAACATAACTCTTTAATGAGAATGTTTTGTGAATTTCTTCAAAAGAAATTAAGTCCAAAAAGAATTTTAGGCGAAGGTCATCATGGGGAAGTTTATAGAATTGATGATAAATATGTTTTGAAAAAAGGAATATTCGAGCCTAATGTTTTGGTGGATTTTAAACCCGTTCGAAATCCTAAATTTAAAGATTTGAAAACTTATTATGGCGAACCTGTTGCGTATTTTTCAAATTTCAAGATTTTGAGAAATGTTTCCTCAAATAGCAAGCATACTCCTGTTGGAATTCCAATCAATATGAGTAGATGTTATTTGCCGGATGAACAGCTTCTCTATTACGAAAATTCTCTTTTGCCTAAGACTGCAAAATTACCGCAAAAAGCGTTTGACGCAATCGCTAAAGATTTGGATACTTTGAACAAAATGGGAAATTATACTTTTGATTATAACAATCCTAATAATTTTGTAATTGTTGGTAAAACATTACGAATTACTGATGAAATATCCCCAACAAACTATTCTAACAGTAATACTGCTGCGGATTTATTAAGGGTATTTATTAAAGATGTGAGCATTTGTACGGATGCTCAATATAGCTATTTTGCAGAAGCAAACAGAAGAGTCTTGCTTAAGAAAATTACTAAAGCTGCAATGAAAGCTAATCTTAACTTGGCTTCAAGCGGCGAAAACTTCAAGACGTGGGATATTGTGTTGAATGATTTGTGCAGAGTGGATATTGATCCGTATGAATTTATCCGAGGGTTGAAACAAATATCTGCACATTCAAACAATGTAAAGGAAAGACTTGCTTTGACCGATAAATATTTAGCAGAAATAATTGGTTAAGTTATATCTATCGGAATCCAATCGCTTCCGTCCCAATATGCTGTTTTCTCTAAGTCAACATCTTTGTAGTCAAAAGAAGGAACTTGGTAATGTTGAGTTTCTTTTTTGAATGGATAAATTTTACTTGTTAATCGTTCGTGCCAGCCGCCATCAGCATCTTTTCTTTTGAATGCGATTCTATATTTGGGTTCATTATAAGAAATCTCATGGTAATACCCGTTTGGCGTTATATCAACGCAAGGTCTTCCGTATCTTGCGACACTGTTTTTACTTACTATTGTATCGCCACGCAGAATTGCTTTTAATTCGTCTTGCCCTACAACTCGGTAGAATTGGTCTGTGGGGTAACTTCTCCAAATTTGATTGTATTCTTTTTGAACTTTGTCGTGGTGTTGTTGTTCGAGTTGTTTAATTTCTTTGCCTTTTTCCATTGAAGTTCTTATTTGTTTCAAGCTGTATATTTCGTTATCCCTTAAGTAACGCATATTTCTAAGCTCTACAAATTCATTAAAACTTTCTACGCTTGGCTGTTTGCCATTTAGAAATTGTTCAAACTCTTTTTGCAGTTTTTTATCGCCTCCGTTAACAAATTTGTTATATCTAAAGTCATAAAAAATTCTTTTATTTCCTGCGGTTGTAAGTTCTATGCCGTTTGGTTTATTATTTTCAAACCAACGAGATAGAGATAATTTATCTCCATTAATGTTTTCACTAATTTCATAATCAACACGACCTCTTGGCTCTATTTTTGTTGGTTTTAGGGTTTTGTAATCTTGAAGAATATCTTTGAATAAATTTATCTCATCTTGGCAAAATTCTTGTATTGCTCCTGATGGTGAAGTTGTTCTCAAACTTTCCGGAGCTTTTTCTGCTGCTGTTTTTATTTGTGGCTTTCTTGTTAGACTTATTATTTCTTCTGATGGTTCACTTAGTCTTTTACTGAAAATGCCGCAATCCATAACTTTTGCAGAAGGAATATGTTTTGCAACTGTAGTATTTTGTGGTTTAAAACTGCTAAATATTTTTCCTATAATTTTACCTTTTAACATTAAGACTTTCTCCTAGAAATTCCCCGTATATATAATAAAACTTATTAGATACAAAAATTGCCAGTTTTAGTTTAAATACTTCTAAAAGAGCTATAATGTTAATTTTCAGGTGTTTTAATATTGATTAACAATTTTATTTCCAATTTGACAAGTTTGGCAAATTGAGTTTTTTCAATTCTGACTGTCGGAAAAACTAAATTATAAACCTAGAATAAATGTTTGTAATCTCATTGCGATGTCTGAAAGTTTATTCACTTCTGCTTTACCGCTAGCTTCTGCTCTTTGTTCAAAACCATAACTGCGGTGTTTTTCAACGCTGGTGAAGTATTCAGGGGTTCGCAATGCTTCTGAGACCTCATTTAATAATTTTCTGTATTTTCTATCTAGTTGAGATTTATCTTTGAAAAATCCTTTAGCGTCTGCTTTAGCCATAAAATCTTTTGTTCCTGGGTAAAGTTTTTCAAGTTGTTCAAGTCTTGCAAGACTTTCTTCTTTTGACATTGGAGTATTCATTTTTATTCGTTCCATATTGAAGAAATCTTTTGCATGGCGATATTCATGCCCCAAGGTATTTAACAGGTTTAAACTATCCATCGGATGGTCAGAATATATCTTTATTTGTCCGTTAAAAATGTCTGTAACAGCCATTGATGCCGGTTGATTTTTTTCGTGAGGAACTATTTTAGGTTTAGGAGTTATTCCTTCCAGTTTTAGTTGCTTTTCTTGAATTTTTGAAATATGTCTGATTCTTTTTTTTACTCTGAACGGATCGATAAATTCACAGATAAGCGGATAGTATTCAAGATTTTTTGTGTCCTTAAATCGTTTGTCTGTATTTATGTATTCAAGTTCAGGCTTTTTGCCGTCCCATTTTGTTGTGTAGGTTATACCTTTAGCTTTCTTACCTTGTTCTAATAGTATAGTGGAATGTCTGTCAACTCCGGTAGAAGATACTTCGTTTTTTATCATTATCTCTTTACCGTTAGGCATTAGGGTATTAGATCTGATTTTTACATTGTAGCTTCCATCTGGGAAATAAGTTGTTATCCCGCTTGACTTAGGGGCAGAATGTTCTACTGTTTTTTGAATTTTTTGACCGTTTTCGTAAGAGGTAATATTTTTCGCAAGGCTAGCTCCATTTTCATCTCTAAATGTAACGACTTGAAAATTACCCTTTTTACCGCTGGCACTAAGATAATCAAAGGTTTTTGTTCCTTGCGGAATCGGCATGTCCATTATTTTCTTTTGATTGGTAATTATATTTCCAACACTTCTGTATAAAACTTTTCCTAAACCCATTTCTACCTTTCAAATTTATAATTTCTACCTATTATATAAAGTTTGAACATGTAAAAATGTGCGTGTTGGATGAAGTATTGTAAAGTTTGGATTTGGATAGTTGGAAGTTGTGGCTACTTCGGTATTAAAATCTTGCAATGAATTTAGTAATTCCTTATAATGAAAACAAATAATAAATAGATGAAGGAGCATAAAATGAGTAAAATATTAAGAAATGTAACGGGGGGGGGGTAACCAACTTTTCAAGCACTCACTAGCATTTACCCTTGCAGAAGTATTAATTACCCTTGGAATTATCGGTGTTGTTGCGGCAATAACAATCCCAAGTTTGGTGCAAAGTTATAAAAAACATGTTGTAGAAACTCGATTGAAAGAATTCTATACAACAATGCAACAAGCTTTTAAATTGGCAGAAGCAGAAAATGGAGATATAGAAACTTGGGGAAAGGGTGATTATACTTATTCTGCTGATAATGATGTATATTTCTCAAATAGTGATGAATGGTTTGACAAGTACATTTCGATGTATTTGAAAGAAGGTAAGATAAAGTTAAAAAGTGGTTTTTTAGCAGGGGTTAATCTTAGAACGTTACCAAATGGAAGTGCATTTATTTTTAACACTAATGGAATATATTTTTTCCCGAATGCTGGAGATTATTATAAATGTGCAAGTTACGATGCTACAACAAGAGTGAAAAGATGTAGTGGTACAAAGTATTTTCAATTTGGGTATTCAACAGATTCAAAAATAACCCCGTTTGATTATCCTTATCACTCATATAAAGCGACTTTTACTTATTCAGCTTATAGAAATATGTTGAGAAGAGAACAACTTGTAGGAACTATTGGTAGTTGTTCAAAAACAGCAGTAGATGCTGGGGTAGAGGCTTCATATTGTGCAGAATTAATAAGGCTAGAAGGTTGGAAAATCCCTAAAGATTATCCATTCAAATTCTAGTTATAGGTTGGGGTTTCTACCCCAACATCCTATTTAGAGTTCGTGTAAACTTCTCCTTGACCCTCAATGTTATAGGGCATATAATTACGTTATGGCTAAAGTTAAATCAAAATGGGTTTGTCAAGAATGCGGTTATGAAACTGCCGGTTATTTAGGAAAATGTCCGGAGTGCGGAAGTTGGGGAAGTTTTACCGAGGAGGTGCAAACTTCTCTTAAACCTCAAAATACTTCGCCTCAAGGGATTGTGAATGATACAAAACCTTCTTTGATAAACGATATTCATATTGGGGAAGAGGTTCGAGTTAGTACAAATATTTCGGAATTTGATAGAATTCTTGGCGGTGGACTTGTGCAAGGTTCTCTTGTTTTGATTGCAGGTGATCCTGGGATTGGAAAATCTACAATTCTTCTCCAAACAAGCGGTGAACTTGCAAAAAATGGTGAAAAAATTCTCTACGTTTCTGCAGAAGAATCAGCCAGCCAATTGAAACTTCGTGCCAATCGTTTGGGCGTTAATTCCGATAAATTGTATGTTTATCCGCAAACTAATTTGGAAAATATTCGCCAGCAGATTGAAGAAATTAAGCCCGATACGGTTGTTATTGATAGTATTCAGGCGATTTATTCTCAAACAATTACAAGTTCTGCCGGTAGTGTTTCTCAAATCCGTGAATGTTGCAATATTTTGATGCAAATTGCAAAAACTCAAAATATAACAATTATCATAATCGGACATGTTACAAAGGATGGAAATATTGCCGGTCCAAAGATTTTGGAGCATATGGTAGATACGGTTATTTATTTTGAAGGCGACAAATACAAGTCTTATAGAATGTTGCGTTCAATGAAAAACAGGTTTGGTAATACCTCAGAAGTTGGTATTTTTGAAATGCAGACAAAAGGACTTGTGGAAGTAAAAAATCCTAATGAACTGTTTTTGAATGAACGTTCGCAAGAAGCTATCCCGGGGAGTGCAATTGTTGTAACTAATGAAGGTACAAGACCTTTGCTTGTTGAAATTCAGGCTCTTGTGGGTACAACTCCATATCCAACACCACGCAGGGTTGCAAATGGTGTGGATACAAGCAGAGTTTTACAGATTTTGGCGGTTTTAGAAAAACGTGTCGGTCTAAATCTTTCTAAACAAGATGTTTATATCAACGTTATGGGCGGAATTGATGTCGATGAGCCAAGTGCGGATTTAGGGATTGCTATTGCTATTGCAACTTGTGCAAGAGATGTTGTGGTCGATTCGCAAACTGTAATTATTGGTGAAATTGGTTTGTCTGGCGAAATTCACCCAGTTTCTAACCTTGAAAAACGTTTAAATGAAGCCGCTGCATCAGGTTTCAAAAAAGCGATTATTCCTTATGCAAACCGAAATATCAAGCACGAAAAAATTCAAACTGTTCCCGTAAAGCGTTTGATTGATGCAATTACAGCTTGCGTAAACCCTGTATAGGAGATTTTAAGATGACTTTAGAGGAAGAATTAGGAAAATATTTAATTGATAATAAATTAACCGTTGCAACGGCTGAGTCTTGTACCGGTGGTCTTTTGAGTTCAAAATTAACCGATGTTTCAGGAAGTTCTGAGTATGTCAAATTGAATTTTGTAACTTATGCCAACGAAGCAAAACATAAAATTCTTGGTGTAAGTTGGGATATTTTGAATACTTACGGTGCGGTGAGTGAACAATGTGCCGAAGCTATGGCAAATGGCTTGTATGAAGCGACAAATTGTGATGTCGCAATTTGCACAACTGGGATTGCCGGTCCAACCGGAGGAACAAAAGAAAAGCCTGTTGGTTTGGTTTATATTTCTGTTCGTTATAGAGGAATTGTAACGATTAAAGAAGTTAAGTTGTCCTCTGATATTCCACGAGTTGAGATGAAAAAACGTTTTGCCGATGAGGCTTTGAAACTCGTTCTTTCTGTTTTGACATCTGATAGGATTTAATTTAAAAACCTTGCAAAGAATGTAGCAATCTTTTATAATAAAAAAGAATAAATAGAGGAGTATAAAATGAACAGAATATTAAGAAATGTAACGGGGGGGGGTAACCAACTTTTCAAGCACTTACTAGCGTTTACCCTTGCAGAAGTATTAATTACACTTGGAATTATTGGTGTAGTTGCTGCTTTGACAATTCCTACATTGGTTTCAAAAATTGGAAAACGTCAACTTGAATCTCAAATAAAAACGTCTTATTCGACAATTGCACAAACAATGCGAGCAGTTGAATCAGATGGTGTCGGGTTTGATATGGCTATAGCAACGGATGTTGGGCAAGACCCTACAAATAATTGGTTCAAAAGCTACATTTTGCCATACCTAAAAGTCGAAAAGGTTTGTTATAATACCGCCGGTTGTTGGCACAAAAAGGGAACGATTAAGGATCTTCAAGGAAATGCTCCCCGTTGGGATTATGATGCTGGATTGGGAAATTTTATTGTAACTTTTATTACTGCTAAAGGTGCTTATTTCAATATAGATGGGATGAATGCTTATTGGATGAAAAATCTATTTGGAATTAATACCGATGACATTGGTTTAGTTTTTTATTTTGATGCGAATGGAGATAGAAAACCAAACAAAATCGGAAAAGATATTTATGTTATGGCATTTACTGATAAGGGCTTAGTTCCGGCGGGGGCAGATAAAACAAGAGCCGAAGTTGAACATAATTGCCTGAAAGGAAATGGTTATTGGTGTTTGGCGTATTTGAGAAATAACGGTTGGCAAATTTCGGATGCCGTTTGGAAAAGATAGGATTATTTTCTTGTAGTTCGGTGTTGCCACGCCGAACTACAAGCTGATATGTCATTCCGAATGCACTAGCTAGAGATCCTTCGCTTCGCTCAGGATGACACTTTTGTTTAGTTAGAGATTCTGAGGGTAAATTGCAAAATAATATTACCTACTCTACGGCTTATCCCCTCAGAATGACGTAGTTTGATAAGGGGTTCGGGGACGAAGCCCCTGATGACTCGTTCCATTTAGTCATTCGTGTTTTTCTTTTTCGGTTCTACTTTTTCTTTTTTCATCGAAATAAAAAAGAAAAAGTGAACAGGGGAATTATCAAACCCTCTCCTTTGCTCCCTCTCCCTTGGAAAGGGAATTATAAAAGAAATAAAAGTCCAGCTTATCCAGCAATGAATTTTGCCAAAACCTCTGGGAATTTATTTATTAAAGAATCCGCAAATTTTTCTGTATCAATTTGAGTTATTACAACTGACATTAAATCGTCAGGCAATGTTGCTATCATTCTTGCAAATATTTATCCAAGATCTCACATGCATCATATATAAACTGTCCGCAAGGACGAGTTTGATAATACGCTTCAGTCCTTTCTGATGGAACATAAGAATCCGACTTGCAATCCAAGCCCAACAATTCACGACAAATTATTGAGCCATGAACTTTTTCAAACTCTTTTGCAAGATGTTGAACTCGCTCATAATGTTCCGCTTTGGTGTCCATATCTATCGGTGAAATATAACCCTTTGACAAACCTAAAACCATAAATATTCCACTCATCGCACCACATACTTCTCTCAAACGCCCCATTCCTCCACCAAAAGAAGAAGATAATTTTAAGGCAGTATTAAAATCAATTCCAAACTCTGGAGCGTAAGTTGCAAACACTGATTGAGCACAATTATAACCATTTTCAAATAATTCTTTTGCTTTTTCTGCGTGAGATGTCATACTAAAAAACCTCTTTTATTTACACAAACAATTCATACAAAATCACAGAAACAGAAGTTGCTAAATTTAGGGACTCAACCGTTTTTGCCATTTCTATTTTTACAGAATTTGTTGAAAATTTTATCAAATCTTCAGACAATCCATTCGCTTCTGACCCGAACATTACAACCGTAGGAAGCGTAGGAGTGAAGGATTTTAACATATTAGTTGAACGTGGAAGTGTTGCAATTTTTTCAAAACCATCAAAAATTTCCTTTAAATCCTCTATTTTTTGAATATGAAATATTGGTAATTTCCAAAGATTTCCAACAGATGCCCTAACACATTTAGGATTATAAATATCAACACTTTCGCCATACAAAACAATCGCATCTGCTCCGAAAGCAACAGAAGAACGAATAATTGTTCCCAGATTTCCAAGGTCTTTTATGTATTCCAATAACACAACTTTTTTAGATTTTTTTAAGATATTTTTATCGTATTTTTTTTGAAAACCTACGGCAACAGCAGATGGTGCAGAATCAGTCGTGGAAAGCTTTTTCAAAACTGGTTCAGTCGTTTCAATGACTATATTTTTGCCAAAAATATAGTCATTTATTTTACTTTTTTCAACAAAAATATTTTCTAATTCTATTCCGCATTCGAACGCTTCTTTAATTGCTTTGTAACCCTCAAGCAAAAATTTTCCACTTTGAGAACGGTATTTTTTTTGTTGCAGTTTTACAATTTCTTTTACTAAATTGTTATTGACACTCGTAATTTCCACTACTTTACCTCAAATTCTTTCAGCCATTCTTTTTCTTGTTCAGTCATCATACCATAATCAATTAATTTATTTTCATAATTCATATGAACAAAAGAATGTATTTGACCATCTTTATAGTAACAAGAATTTTCTAATCGAACCCCGAAAAAGCCTTCTTTATATAACCCTGGTTCAATAGAAAAACACATACCTTCTTCAAGATTAACTTTTGCAATTTCACCTGTACTCAAATTTGGAGGATATTCATGAACATTTATACCGATACCATGTCCCAACCCATGGTTAAAAACAAAACCATCCAAATCTTGAGAGTTAAAAAAGTCATGAGTTGCTTTATCAATTTCAAAACCCATCAATGGGCGTTCAGAATGTGTTTTGGTATAGTTGAAAGCCCTTAAAAATGCCTTTAAAACTGTTGTATAAATTTTCTTTTGCAATGGTGAAGGAGTCCCTTTAACAAATACCCTTGTAATATCTGTTGCTAAACCACCTTCAAAATATGCTCCACAATCAATCAAAACAAGACTTCCATCTTCCAAAACTTCATCTTTAGAACATTTTGAATAATGAGCAAGTGCGGAATTTTTGTCTTTAGCTACAATAGATTTGAAACTCAAACCTAATGCACCTTGTTTTTTAAATTCTTCTTCCAATCTTTGAGAAATATCAAATTCTGAAATATTATCGTTATTTTCAATATAATCTCTAATGGCACTAACTGCCATATCAGTACGATTAAAAGCATTTTTCAAATGTTCTAATTCCGCATCTGTTTTCTTTGCTTTCATAAGTTTTACAGGATTATTCTTCATTGGAATTGCACTATTACCCAACAATTTATAATCATAACCATTGATTGAAGTCTTATCAACAAACACTTTTTTATTAACAGTTTTCAAAAACTCATCCAAAGCCTGCATTTTATCCTGTGTAAATAAAATCGCATTATCTTTAAAAATCAGAGCCTTTGCTTTAATTTTCGCAGAATAATTTTGAGAAAAATTTCTCATATTAAAAAGATACGAAACCTCATCCAAATCCGTCAAATAAACAGCCGAATCAGGAGATAAATGATGAGAAATTCTTCCTATCTTTTTAGCCGTAGATTTGCCTGTATATTTCTCATCTAACACAACGTCCGTTGAATTATCTGCCACAATTTCAGAATCTAAAGGATCAACATCCAACAATTTAATCTTACGAGATTTAGAAATTATTTCAATTTTATTTTGAGAATTCTTTTTTGAAAACATTCCGAGAACTTCATCTTGAGGAATTTTTTTTATAAGTTCTGGCAAATATTTTTGCCCTGTTTGGAGCTTTACAACAGTAATGTTGTCATGATTAACTTCTAAATCAGCTTGAATATGATATCTTCCATCAACAAAAAGATAAATTGTTTCTGGAGTAACCAAAGCCTCACCAGTAGAACCAGAAAAATTTGTTAATTTATAACGAGAATTTTCCTCTAAAGTATTATATTCAACCAAAAACTCATTCGTTGCGTTAACCAATAAAAAACGAAGAGAATTTTTAGCCATAAAGTCTTTAATTATAGTAATGTTATCCAAAATTTTGCTCCAATTTTATAATTAAAAAAGAGCCGATTATGAAATCGGCTCTACAAAAAATCTATTAGTGTTTGCCAGTAACTTCGATTAAATGCCAACCGAATTGAGTTTCCACTGGTTGAGAAAGTTCACCAACTTCTAAAGAAAAAGCAGCATCTTCAAAAGGTTTAACCATCATGCCTTTACCGAAGAAACCTAAATCGCCACCATTTTGACCTGAAGGGCAAAGAGAATTTTCTTGAGCAGCTTCAGCAAATGACTTACCATTTTTAATTTCATCATATAAATCTTGAGCTTCTTTTTCTGTTTTAACAAGAATATGACTTGCTCTAACTTCTGTTGTCATAATAAATACTCCTATATTTTCTACAAGAGCGATTATAAAATAAAAAGGTTTGTCTTGCAATACGACAAGAACAAACCGGAAGTTATAAAACATGAAAAATTTTCTTATTTAAGGCGTAAGTCCGAAGGTTTTAAACCAAACCGCAAAAAGAAAAAATCTTGTCGCAACCCCGAAAAAGTGCTTGGACACTCCGAACTTACATATATATAATAAACGGTCATGCCAGTAGATTTCACCATTCTAAAGAATAAAATTTTGGCATCTGAAGTTGGCATTTTCTACTAATTACAAAGTATTAATTGATATAATACGGTATTTATGATATTTTATTGGCTATGGATTTAGATAGAATCTCAAAATTTAGACCTTTCAACTCATTTAATTCTGAGATAGAAGAATATTCTGTAACTAATATTCAATCTAGTAGAGAGTACAGCTTTGCTATTCCTTTATTATTGTGGATGTTAAGTCCGTTATGTGTAGTTTTCAGAATGTTCAATTGGTATATTGATTTAGCACTAATATTATTATCAAATATCCTTCTTTTACACACTTTGTTTACACGCTATAGTCCTAATAAATTTTTTATAACAGATATTAAGATTGCTCACCAAAATAAATTACTTCGGCTTATAAATAATAACCCACGTTCTGTTGAAGCTCATGGAGCGAGGTCAGGAGTTCCTAACTTGTTATTTAGAGAGTATGATATTTCTAAAATTTTAAAAATCGAGTGTATCGTTAAAGATGTAACAGATAGTAATGAACATTGGAAACGCCCCTTGCTAATAAGAAATGAAAATATCAAACTTATTTTGAGAATAAATGTAGAAAATAGAATTGATGAATATTCGATATATTTTAAATACAATGAAGAATGTTATGACAAAATTTCTGAAATAATTAATTTGCTAAAACGTTTAAAAGTATTTAACTACAAATTTGAAAATATTGATAAAACCTTGTTTAAAGTTATTTGATAAATGTCTTGATTTTAAAAAAGTTTTATTGTAGAATAAACGAGTAACAATTGAATATTTATGCGGAAGTAGCTCAGTTGGTAGAGCGTCTGCCTTCCAAGCAGGCTGTCGCGAGTTCGAGTCTCGTCTTCCGCTTATTAAAAAAGAGTCGTTTATCGACTCTTTTTTAATTTGTATGGAGATATTGGCGAGAACTCGTATGTTGCGAGTTCGACTCTCGTTGCTATGGCTCTTTGCGAAACGGAGTTGAGCATTAGAGCCATAGTACCTACTTGGCTTCCGCTCCATAGAGAGTCTATTTATAGACTCTCTATTTATTTTTCGCAGAAGACATCCTCGAACTCGGAATTGTTGCTCATGTTGTTCGCAACAATTTGAGTTCTACCCACAAGGGGTACGCAACAGCGTAAAAGCTCGTGTTGATCGCTTACGCTGTTGCTGAAGTCCTCGTCTTCCGCTAATTAAAAAAGAGTCGTTTATCGACTCTTTTTTAATTTGTTGGAGATATTGACGAGAACTCGTATATTGCGAGTTCGACTCTCGTTGCTATGACTCTTTGCGAAACAGAGTTGAGAATTAGAGGCATAGTACCTACTTGGCTTCCGCTAGAGTTATAATATTACTATGGTGCAGTGCTATGTTTGGGAATAAATAAATTTTCCATATTTACCCCTTCGTGTTTTAATAGAGCTATTTTAGTTTTTATTCCTCCGGCATATCCTGTCAAATTGCCACTAGCCCCAACAACTCTATGGCAAGGAATAATTATAGATATTGGGTTATGTCCAATTGCTCCGCCAACAGCTTGAGCGGACATTCTTTCTTTGCCTCGTTCTTTTGCGATAATTTTGGCAATATCTCCATAAGTCCAAACCTCGCCATATGGAATTTCACGAAGTATTTTCCAAACTCTTTGTCTAAAAGGGTTTCCAATAGGGGCAAGTGAAAGTTCTGAAATCTCTGGTTTTTCTCCTGCAAAATACCGGTCTAACCACATTTTCGCAGTTTTAAATATCCTAAGCTCGTTATTTTCTATAACTTCCGACCATACGGTATCTAAAAAATATTTTTGCCCTTTTAACCAAAGTCCAACAAGATTTTCTTTTACATCGCAAGCAAGTGTTAATTCCCCAATCGGAGATTTGTATGTCGAAGTATAATACATTTTAATAAATTCCTTTACTCTATTATATCGCAATATCTTTGTTTATATACAATTTTCTCCTTCTTCACGTTTAGCAATTTTTAAACTTTAAATGTTTTATTATATATAATGGGAAATTTAGGAAAAGTTATTTTAGCGGGAATTAAAAAAGGTGTACCAATTTCAACAAATGGGACTCAACACTTACCTGCAAAAATTAAATTTAGTCTTAAAAATCCGTATATATTAGAATCTTTGCCGGAATCAAGTTTGGATAAATTTGTTAAACTGGAGGGAAAAGACTTAAAAAGTGCTTGCGAAATTTTGGATAGTTCTACTATCGCTAAAGGGTTTGACAAGGGTGAACTGAAGGCTTTATATAGAAAAGCCTTCCCAAATATTAAACCTCCTGTAGATGTTAATCTTGATGCGATGGTTTATCTGAACTCTCTGTCAGGAAAAATCGGACAAAAATTTGATGCCCATGGTATGGCAAAAGGAAATCTCTCAGAACAGTTAAGCGAATTAAATTCCCTATTATCTAATGGTATAGACAAAACAAAAAATTTCTTTACCGCTCCTCTTGCTATTCCTAAAGACCTAATTCAAGGTGTGGGAGCCGGTTTAGGCACTTCCGGCGGGTGTGCCTATCGAAATGGTTCATTTATCCTTGTCGGAGAAAAATCAAAGTTAATTGAAGATAGCGGAATTAAACATGTTATTGTTAATGATGCTTATTACAAAATCATTGATGATTTACAACGAAGATTTCCAGAGGTTAATTTCGTTAGGGCAGATAAAGCAACAGATTATTTTTCTAGGTTGTAAGGTTTAATTCTTTGGCTTATGATATTTTATCTTGTAAATATTTATGCTTGAATAATTGCATAAAATAACAAAAATTGTTATAATATAGCTATATTATGTTATTAAAATAAAGGTGAATTTATGAACATATCTCTTACGCCAACTTTAGAAAAATTTGTCCAAGACAAAGTTGCAACCGGTCTATATAACTCTGTTAGTGAAGTTATTCGAGAGGCATTAAGATTATTAGCGGCAAAAGAGGGCATTTCTCAAAGCAGAATTGCTCAACTGAACCAAGATATTGAAGTCGGACTATCTGACCTTGAACAAGGGAACTATAGAGATGGGCATTCAGTAATGAATGAAATGATAGAAAGATATGAATAATTATTCTCTAATCATTGAAAATGCAGCACAAAAAGATATGTTGTTAATTGCAGATTACATCGCTATAGATAATAAAAAAGCGGCTTTGCAGCTAGTAAAAACTTTCTATGGCAAATTCAGTCTTTTATGCTCAAATCCCAATATTGGAACAATCAGAAAAGATTTTACATATAAAAATGTAAGGTTTTACGTAATTAAAAAGAGGTATCTGGTTGTTTATACTATAGTTGATAATTCTTTGCATATATTGAGAGTTCTACCGTCTTACCAAGATATTTGTTCTAATTTGTAATACGTTTTTCTTCTCTCAACTTTGTTATAAATCTTTCCAATCGTGAAAGAGCAAGTTTTAAGTTGTCTAGAGAATATGCGTAAGATATTCTCAAATAACCTTCTCCGCATTCTCCAAATGCTGTTCCGGGAACAAGTGCAACTTTTTCTTCTTTTAAAAATCTTGTTGCAAATTCTTCACTTGTCAATCCGAATTCTTTTATACAAGGGAAAACATAAAACGCTCCAAATGGTTCAAAACATTGCAATCCCATTTTTTTGAAAGCATTCATCAAAAATCTTCGGCGTTGATTATATGCTTGTCGCATCATTTTAACATCTTCATCCCCATTTTTGATAGCTTCAATTGCGGCATATTGGCTTGATGTTGGGGCACACATTATCGCAAATTGGTGGATTTTGGTCATTTGCTTAATTATTTCTTTTGGTCCGCAAGCGTACCCTAATCTCCAACCTGTCATTGCGTACGCTTTAGAAAAACCGTTGATATAAATAGTTCTTTCTTTCATGCCGGCAATTTCTGCGATTGAAACATGTTTTTCTTTGTAGGTTAAAGCAGAATAGATTTCATCTGTCATAACCAAAATATCATGCTTAATTACAACTTTTGCAATTTCTTCTAAATCCTTTTGCTCCATAATAGAACCTGTCGGATTATTTGGAAATGGAAGAATTAAAACTTTTGTTTTGTCTGTAATTGCGTCTTCTAATTCTTTTGCTGTTAGACGGAATTCGTTTTCTTCTTTCAAGTTAATTATTACAGGCTTTGCACCTGTCAAAACTGAACAAGGTTCATAAGAAACATAAGAAGGCTGCGGAATAATAACCTCATCTCCGGCGTCAATTACGGCTCGAAGACCAATATCAATAGCTTCTGAACCTCCAACGGTTACAAGAATTTCATCATCCGGATTGTAGTTCAAATTATAAGAACGATTTAAGAAGTTTGAAATTTCAATTCTCAAATCCTTCAATCCTGCATTAGAAGTGTAGAACGTTTTACCACGTTCAAGTGCGTAAATACCCTCATCTCTAATATGCCAAGGAGTATCAAAATCCGGTTCTCCAACCCCTAGCGAAATTGCATCTTTCATTTCGCTAACAAGGTCAAAGAATTTTCTAATTCCGGATGGCTTAATTCCTACAACTGTTTTTGATAGAAAATTCCTCATGGAGTAATTACCTCACGTTCGTCTTTTTCTTCTTTGTTCAAAACAGTTCCGTGGTCTTTGTATTTTTTTAGGATAAAGTGAGTTGCTGTACTCAAAACAGAATCCAAGGTTGAAAGTTTGTCAGATACAAAATTTGCAATTTCTTTTAATGTTTTTTCTTCCAAAATTACCATCAAATCGTATCCGCCGGAAATCAAATACACCGCCTTAACTTCCGGATAATTATAAATCCTTTCAGCAATATTATCGAACCCACGTCCACGTTGAGGTGTAACCTTGACTTCTATCAACGCCATAACTTTTTCAATAGAAGTTTTTTCCCAATTTATTAGGGTGTGATAACCGCAAATAATACCTTCATTTTCTAACGCTGAAATCTCTTCTAAAACCTTTTCTTCCGTAGTACCTAATAGGATAGCCAGTTCGTTAAAATCAATTCTGCTGTTTTTTTCCAAAATGGATAACAACTCATCTCTCATAATAAAAAATCTCCCGTATTTTCTTTGATTATATCAAAAAAACAGGAGATGTCTTATTTTGTAAACTTAGAAACAAAGTTTTCTAACCAAGAATTTTTTAATCCCATAGATTCTTCAAAATCTTTTCTCGGAAGTTTAGAAACCATTTCGAAAGAATCAACCATTGAATCAGAATCAAACAAACTTTTACCTTCTTTTTGTTCTTGTTTTTTCCGACCCCGCATCATATAGCCGGTATTGCCACCACTTCCGCCGTCGTTGTTCATATTAGCAGCTGCTTTAATTACCGGTTGAGCCCGTCCAATATTTACATCGAAACTCATTTTTCCATTCCTTTATGTTAATTTCCCTTACTTATATAAAAACCAAAAACCATGAAGTTTTGTTACAATTTCGAGAAATTTTTACAGAAGTTAACAATTTTATTTAAGGTAAAAAGTACACTATATAAAGTTTTTACCGATTTATTACTTAATGTTACAATTATAGCAAATAATTAAACTTTCCTCAAAATTAATCCGATAAATTATACAAAAGAGTACTCTGAGGTTTTGACATGTCATTAGCAATTTCAACATTAGAATATCTGCAAACACGGTTGAATATACCGGATTCAAGACTGCAAACATATGCAGATAAGTCTGTTGAAGAAATTTTGCAAGCAGAGGCTGCTCAAGGAAACCAAGCGGCTATTCAACTTGCGGCGGATATGTTTTCAGATCCTGCACAATTAATTGAATTATTCCAACTTGCAGACCCTGAAAATAAACTGATTATTATGCAATCTATGAACTCTGAACAATTGGAAAAACTTTTACCAATGTTAGAAACAGATGACTTATTACAAGGATTGCAATTCTTTACTCAAGATAACTTGATGGATTTGTTGAAAAATATTCCAATGGAAGAGTTGGTTAAAACTGTAATGCAAATGTTTTCAGAAAGAGAAATTATTGAAAATATGCCGGAAAAAGAACTTGATAAACTTCTAACAAGCCACGATATGGATAAAGATCTTGTACTAAAAAATTTGCAATCTCTTCCTGAAATCTATTTACAACAAATAATTGAGAGCGTTACAGGTGAAGAAGCACAAGGTAATGCACAAGAAATGGTTGTTCAAATTAGTCAAATGGGCGACCAAAACTACAAGCAAGCAATTATGAATCTTCAACCGGAGCAAAAAAGACGTTTGACCCTTGCTATCACAAGTGCTCAACCAAAGTATTATGAAAAATTTAGTGCTGATGCTTATACTCACATAATAAGCAGAGAAAGAGAAAAAGATGAGACAATTCAAGCTATGGGAGTAATTAAGCCTGAATATTTGCAAAAAATGATAGCAACATTGCCTGACGATTTAATGTCAGTTGTAATAACTCAAATTGATACAGAAAAATTTGCGGATTCTTTAATAAATAAATTCCCAGAGGTTTTGGCAAAATTCATTGCTGGATAAGCTGGACTTTTATTTCTTTTATAATTCCCTTTCCAAGGGAGAGGGAGCAAAGGAGAGGGTTTGATAATTCCCCTGTTCACTTTTTCTTTTTTATTTCGATGAAAAAAGAAAAAGTAGAACCGAAAAAGAAAAACACGAATGACTAAATGGAACGAGTCATCAGGGGCTTCGTCCCCGAACCCCTTATCAAACTACGTCATTCTGAGGGGATAAGCCGTAGAGTAGGTAATATTATTTTGCAATTTACCCTCAGAATCTCCTTAAAATTTCACCCTCTCCTTGGGGAGAGGGTAGGGGTGAGGGGTTGAGCTGAACGCCCAAGCTAGAGATCCTGAACTAAATTCAGGATGACATTTGTGTCAACTTTTCCTCTGTTTTATCAATATAAAACGGCGGCAGATTTTCAATCTGCCGCCGTTTTCATAATTATATACTTTACGGTAAGGTTGGATGTTCATTGAATTTATAACCACTATTCATTGTATTGATGTATTCTTTCAATGCTCCTTTTTCGCCTTTGCTTGTTTTTTGGTAAGACTTTTTCATTTCTGCTGGAGTAGTTGTGTATTCTCCTAAAAGTTCGTTATTAAAAGAGCTA
>CAKUTL010000006.1 GCA_934692295.1 uncultured Candidatus Melainabacteria bacterium | reverse complement strand
TTTTTGTACTAAAATTTATATATGAAAAACAAAAGAGTTGCAATAATAAATTCTGAAAATAAAAAAATTATATCAGCTATTAAAAATATTTTAAAAGAGGAGGCAGAAATTCTTGAAAAAGATGCCGACCTTACTAATTATGACCTCATTGTTCTGACTGGTTATGAATCAAATTTTGAGACCAATTTTACAAACAAAGAAGTGATAAATATTCATCCTTCATTACTTCCTGCTTTTAAGGAAGAAGATGCAATTACAAAATCATATCTTTCTGGAGTGAAAGTTAGCGGAGTAACAATTCACAAAGTCGAAAAAGGGAATTTCTTTGGGAAAATTTTAGCCCAATATCCTGTTTTGATAGGACTTGAAACACATTTAGAAGAGTTTAAAGACGACCTTGAAAAAGTTGGAGCAAGATTATATCCTCCGGTTATTGAAGCGATAATCAACGACACTGTTTTTGATTTTCAAGACTTATTTAAAAATCCATGCAACCATGCTAACGGAGGTTGCAGCGGAAATTGTTCATCTTGCAAACACTAATTAAATCTTTGATATATTCAATTTTTCAATTACACCGTTAAAAAATGTTTTCTCTTTTTTAACTTTATTTTTATTTGAAATAATTTCAGGATTCATTGACACCGAATTATTTGCTCTTATTTTGTTGGAGTAAACTGATTTAACTTCCTTAATTATTGATTTATTCATATTATTGTTCAAGCCTCTTTCACAGGGTAATTCTATCTTATAATCTTTCTCTATCTACTACTTATAATAGTTCCATAGGTTCAACCACAAATTCCACAACATATGGATCGTCGGTTGAAAAAGCACAAGTAAAGGCATCTTCAATTTCATTAAATGAAGAAACTCTTCTTGCTCCTATACCATAACTTTCAGCTAGTTTTAAAAAGTCCGGATTTGAAATCTTTGTTTCTGAGTATCTTCCACCATAAGATTTTTCTTGCAATTGGCGAACCATACCCAAATATCCGTTATTTAAAATCATAATTTTTATATTCAAATTATAATCTTTACAAACTGCAAGTTCTTCCAAATTCATCTGGAATGAACCATCTCCGGAGATACATACAACAGTTTTTTCAGGAAAAGCAACAGCGGCACCAATCCCAGCAGGGAAACCAAAACCCATTGTTCCAGAACCTCCGGATAATAAAATTTTTCTATCTTTATTCAAAGATAAATTCTGAACAGCCCACAACATATGTTGTCCAACTTCAGATGTAAAAATTACATTCTTATCTTTTGTAAATTTTTCAATCTGCTGTACCACTTCAAATGAGTACAACATATTTGTTGATTTTTTGTTTGGAAGATTCAAAGTTTTCAAACTTTGAGCCTCAATTAGCCATCTATCAAAATCAATTGATGTTGATAAAGTATTCAATGCGCTCAAAAATTCGTTTATATCTGAACAAACAGAATCAATGCAATCTATAACCCTTCCGAGTTCTAAAGGATTTATGTCAATTTGAATAAACTTCTCAGCTAAATTGCAATCCTTAAACATACAGGTAATTCTGTCATTAAATCTTGCACCAAGAGAAATAATTAAATCAGACTCTTTAAGAATTTGATTTGCGGCTTTATCTCCAAAAATGCCAATCATTCCAAAATAATTTTTATTTTCTTGAGGGAAAGTTCCAACACCCATCATAGTAGCTACAACAGGAATATTTAATGCATCAGAAAATTTTAGTAATTCATCTTCTGCACCCGAATGAGCAACTCCGCCGCCAGAAACAATTACAGGTCTTTTGGCAGCCTTAATTCTACCCAAAACTTTATTTACATCCAGTTCGCTAAAAGTTGGAAATTTTTCCACACAACTATTTAATCGTTCATTGTATTCAACAAATTCGCTTAAAACATTTTTTGACAAATCAACTACAACAGGTCCTTTTTTGCCAGACATTGCAACTGAAAAAGCATTTTGCAAAGTTTTTTGTAAATCATTTGCATTTGTAACTTGGAAAACTTTTTTAGTACAAGATTTTGTAATATCACAAATATTTGCTTCTTGAAAAGCATCTTTACCAATTAAATTCTTAAAAACTTGACCGGTTAAAACAACTACAGGATATCCATCAAGATAGGCATTCACAATCCCGGATACAGTATTTGTAGCCCCAGGTCCGGATGTAACAAGAGCAACACCACATTTCCCCATAACTCGAGCATAACCTTCTGCGGCATGCACAGCAGATTGCTCATGACGAACCAAAATATGTTTTATATCAGATTGACTGTACAATTCATCATACAAATCCAAAACAATTCCACCAGGATAGCCAAAAATAGTATCAACACCCAATGATTTGAGGGTATTAATAATAACCTTTGCACCTTTCATTGTTTTAATTTCGTCTTTAATAAACATGTACACCCTAATCCTAAGTCTGATACATTTAATGGTATCACATAATAATATCACGGGCAACAAAAAAGGAGGAAATTTACATTGATAAAAAACCTCCTTTTTATATTAAATTATTTTGAAAAACTATTTTCCAATTAAAGTATTCCAAGCATCTTTTTTCTTTTGCATTTCTTTTTGATTAGCTTTTTGTCTTGCTTGAACATCTTTCTTAGCTTGTTCATGTTGTTTTTGCCACTCTTGTTTTTTCTTTTCTAAAGCCTTTTGGTTAGCTTCCTGTCTTGCTTGAGCATCTTTTTTAGCTTGTTCTTGTTGCTTTTGCCATTCTTGCTTTTTCTTTTCTACGGCTTTTTGGTGAGCTTCTTGTTGTTTTTTTAGTTCTTGTTTTTTCTTTTCAATAGCCTGTTGGTTTGCTTTCTTTTGTTGTTCGTAAGCTTTTTGACGTTCTTGTTGTCTTTTTTGAGCTTCTTTTTGAGCATTTGTTAAGGATTGTTCTCGTTGACCAACTTTATTTGCAGCATTATTCAATGCATCAGATAAAGTTCCAGCATTAGCCGCAGCCCCTAATGATAAAACTGATACTGCCATAAGAGCAACTAATAATTTTTTCATTTACTTTCTCCTTTCACATAATCAGGAAACCTTGTTTCCAGTTTATTCCTTTTTACCTCTAACCTACTTTTTAAATATTCAAGTTCTCTTTCTTGTTTTTGTTTTTTAAGATTTTGCTTTTTCAAATCCTTATTATTCTTTATATATTTTTTAGAACGATTTTGAAGAGCTTTTTGTTCATTTTTTTCAGATTTTGTCATTTGAGAATTCGCAACATCTTGAGAAATTTCAATCCCTTGAGTTGATACAGCCGGTTCCGGAGTCTTTTTAGCAAGACAAGGAACACCCAGTAAAACACAAATAACAATCAAAACGAACATTTTCATATCAGAATTTTATCTTAAAAACTAATACATTTCAATAATTTTCTGAATGCCATCTCTTGCAACTTGAAAAATTTCAAGCATTTTTTCATATTCATAAGGTTCACCCTCAGCAGTTGTTTGAAACTCAATAATTTTACCACTTTTGGTTAGTACAACATTTGAATCAACTTGAGCATGAGAATCTTCAGCATAATTCAAATCCAAACGAACTTCTCCATCAACAATTCCAGCAGAAATTGCACCAATCGGCTCGATGATAGGATTTTCTTTCAATGTTCCATCTGCTAATAATTTTTCAACGGCATCAGACAATGCAACAAAACCACCGCAAATACTTGCAGTTCTTGTTCCACCATCAGCTTGAATTACATCGGCATCAATTGTGATAGTTAAATCCGGCATTTTTTCTAAATCAACACAAGCTCTCAAACTTCTACCAATCAAGCGTTGAATTTCTTGAGTTCTACCAGAAATCTTAGTTCTTTCTCTTTGGCATCTGGTTGAAGTTGAAGATGGTAACAAAGAATATTCAGCCGTTAACCAACCTCTTTTATCTTCCTTATCCATCCATTTTGGTTTCCCAACTTCTACAGATGCAGTCGTAATAACTTTTGTATCCCCAAATTCTACCAATACTGAACCAAGAGCATGTTTTGTATAATTTCTTGTAAATTTAACCTCTCTTGTTTCGTTATTCTTACGATTTTCTAATCTCATACTTAATTCTCCTTATAAAACAATCTAAACGTCATAATCCCACATATAAATTTGTCCGCAATAACGACAAACAGCATGTTCATTCATGAACTGCAAATCCGGAACAAAAACATACCCGTCAACAGTAATTTCGATTTCATTTTTATCATTATACCGTTGAGAAAACTGTTTGTCCCCATGATAATCAGGCGAAAACATCAATTCAAATTTATCAACAGATTTACAATTTTTGCAAATAAACATATAAATTAATCCTCTTTTTCATACCTTGATTTTCTAGCAACACGTCTTACAGGCTTTGAAACAACAATTTCAGCATCTGCACCTTTCACATCAGACAAATTTTTATACCACAAAGACCAACAAATACTCCTTATTGGCAATGTTAAACCACTAATTATCATTCCTAAAACAGATACAAAAATCGTTTTAGAAATCATTGCATTTGTAATAATCGGTTGATTTATATGAGTTAAAATTCTATTAACCAAGTCCAATGGAATTAGGTTAGAAATAAAGTTAAAAATAGAACTTGCACTTGCAGTCAAATTTAAATAATCAAAAACAACCGTAATACCCTCAGTCAAAATATACATAGAGAAAAAGCCAAGAACAGCCATCAAAATAAATGTTCTAGCCCAATTACCTTTAACAAGTAAAAAACTACGTTTAAAAATATCCGTAATAGATAAATCTGGTTCAAATGTAAATATCTGAAAGACTAAAATAAAATAAATCCAAAGTACAAATCCAGGAATTATAAAAAATATACTTGAACCCAAAGACATCAATACACTCAAAATAATTAAAAATCCAATGTATTTCCAGCCCCTTTGAGTTGCAACTTCATTATGAGAAGTCAAATCATAAACTTTTCCCGTAGTTACAGCACCCTCTGTCATTGAGTTCAATGCAACATACGCAACCATATAATCCCAAAAGGCTTTTGCGAAAATTAAAAGTCCCGGAATTGCCAAAAGTAAAATCATCAATAATGCGACAGCAGGACTATCGGCTTTTTGGGCTACTTTTTCGGCAAAACCTAAAGACAAACCAAAGGATAATGCAATACCAATAACCTGTCCAAATACAGGGAATAACATATAGAGTAAAAATTTATCAATATTAGAAAAATAAATTTTTATACCTTCCCAAAGAATAAAGAAAATACTATTTTTTAATTTATATTTGGACATAAAGCCTCCTTTGTTGTATCATAATTTTATTACAAATATATTTAGAAAAACAATGAAAAATTACAAAGAATTAATAAAAGGAATAACAAAAGAAGATTTTGAAAAAGGGTTGGTTAATTTACACATCCATTCAAGATATTCTGATGGAAAAGCAACATTCAAAGACCTTGTAGAACAAGCAAAAGCCAAGGGCTTAAAATATTTTGCAATCACAGACCACAACACAATTCAAGGACACATTGAAAACCCAAATACAGATGCTATTTCTGGGGTTGAATTTGATGTTTGGCACAAATATATATTCTTGCACTTATTAGCTTATGGAATAGACTTGAATAACGAAAAGATGAAAAAATTCTATTCAAAAGACAAGCGAGGAACAGAAGCAGACATTGTGAGAATTTTTTCTCAAAGGAACATAAAAGAACTTATTGAAACTATCCATGAAGCGGGCGGGATTGCCGTTTTAGCACATCCATGTTGTTGCTGGGCATTATCAATGGATAAATTTGTAAAAGATTTAGTAGAAATGGGCTTAGACGGGATAGAAGTTTTTTATCCATACCCAAGATGGAGAAAATATATAAAATTTTCTTCCCCAGATAGTATAGAAAAAATCGCAGACAAATATGGTTTAATTAAAACTGGTGGAACGGATTGCCACGAAGAAAAATTATCCTAAGATTACTTTTTCTGCCAATAGCTTAACGGTTTATATAACGCATTCCAATATGGGGTTGAGCTATCTTTAGGATTTTGGTTTTTCTTTGCCCAATAATAACACCCCGTTTGATTTCCAGAATTTTTAATTGTTGGATTACACATTGTGTTGTAGTTAGGGATTGAATAATAAAGAAATATATCATGTCCCCAACGATTCGGCCCCTGATAAGGTCCATTTGTATCAAATAAAAAATAAACTTGTCCTGGGTGATTAACACCTCCATATTGAGCTGACAATCCTGTTATTGTTAACCCATTTTGGAGTTGATAAGCTTTATTATCTCCATAACTAAACCAACATTGCTCAAACATATGAAAAACAGAACCAGTCATGCCATGACATTTTTTTCCACTCCAATATATAGATCCCCAGTTTAAGGGAGTAATAGTTGTAAATTGTTGCAACCAAATAGGATTTAATGTTTCTGAAACTTCCTTTTTAAGCTCTGCTAAATTCGTATCTGTAACCGTTCTTCCTTGAATTGTCAAATCGGAAATAGAATCATAGCCGGCCTCATTTGCAGTCTTTTTGAGAGCTTGTTGAAGAATAGAATCTGCTTCCTTAAATCGAATCTCTAATTCCTTGGTATTATAATGATTTATTAGCATAGGAATAGTCATAGCAGCAACTACACCAATTATACCTAATGTTATCAACACTTCTGCAAGAGTAAACCCCTTAAAAAATCTTATTGTCATGTTTTAGATTTCCTCTATTATAATAGGCAACATGCCTATAATATCACGTGTATTATTGTATGTCAATTACTTATAATAATGTACAAGATGACTATAAAAATAGATGAAATAGACAAAAAAGTAGGTATGAATATTAGACTTGAAAGAGTCAAAAGAGGGATTTCTCAAGAAGGCCTTGCAGACTTAGCAGGACTTGCACGCTCTACAATGGGTATTGTTGAACGTGGAGAGCAATCAGCTTCATTGCAAACAATTACAAAGGTTGCAAATGCTTTAAATCTAGAACTATACAAGCTTTTTATTTTTAATGATTAACTTTCTTTTAAATGTTTTACGTGTTTGTAAATGTAAATTCCGCCCAAAATTACAACTGCAATAATTATCACTGCATCGAATTTATGCCAAATTGATTTTAATTTATCTATATGTTCTCCTAGTTTTACTCCAACATAAACAAGGACATAACTCCAAATCAAAGAACCTAAAAAGGTCAAAGAAAAGAATGCTCTTTTTCTCGCTTTCAAAATACCAGCAGGCAAAGAAATAAATGTTCTTATAACTGGCAACATTCTACATAAGAAAAATGCCCAATCCCCGTATTTATCAACCCATTTATCAGCTTCATCCAAATCTTTTTTAGATACCAACAAATATTTACCATATTTTTCAAAAAATTTACGACCGCCAAAATATCCTAGATAATAAGAAGGAAGTGAACCCAAAACACAACCGATAGCTCCGGCAATCGCTGCTGCGTGGAAACCCATTTCACCTTTACTTACCAAATATCCCGCAAAAGGCAGCACAGCTTCTGATGGGAGAGGAATATTACATGACTCAATTGCCATCAAAATAGAAATCCCAGCAGGTCCGAGATGAGTAATAACACCTTCTATCCAACCGATTAACCCTGCTAATATACTATCCAACATAATTTTCTCTCCCTAAAAATTTTCCTCTGTAAGTATAGCATAAAATATTGAAATAGCAAAAAACAGGCAGGTGGAAAACCATCTGCCTGTGATAATATTTGTTTAATTAAAAACTATTTTCCGTTAACAACAGTTTTGAATTTTTTACCAGCTGAGAAAGCAGGAACTGTTTTAGCAGGGATTTTTAATTCTTTACCTGTTTGAGGATTTCTACCAGTTCTAGCAGCTCTCTTACGTGGTTCGAATGTACCAAAACCAACTAAAGTTACTTTTTTACCTTTAGCAACTGTTTTTTGAATAGTATCTACTAATGAAGATAAAACTTCAGCAGCTTCTTTTTGAGTAACATTAGCTTTTTTAGAAATTTCTTGTACTAATTCTTCTTTGTTCATAATAAAACTCCTTCTTATTTGTGTACAAAATTTATTATATAGAAAATTCTCTTCAATGCAAGTATTTTAACGAATTTTAACACTTTTTAACTCAAAAAACCTCCCAACAGAGGAGATTAGTTTCAAATTGTATCAATATATTTATAATTACAGACCAATTTTCTCTTTTTTGTTAAAATATTAATGTACGATTATGTATTTAGAAGAATAGTGAGAACGTAGATTAGAGATTATGAAAGAACGAATACTTTTATTTGTTATTGTTTTGGGGCTTACAGCATTTATTTATATTTTCCAAAGCTACACAGAATGGGGCTTGGCTCTTTTGGTTATACTTATGTCTATTTATGCAATTTTTACAACTATTGCATACAAAATTAAACAAAGAATTGACCTTAAAAAACCACCTGTTAAAGATAATAACTACAAACCGTTTGTAAGTATTATGATTCCGGCACACAATGAAGAAACAGTAATTGCTCACACTATTGAAACTGTTTTAAAGCTTGATTATCCAAATTTTGAAATAATTGCAATTGATGACAGAAGTACAGATAATACGGCTTCTGTAATTAAAGATATTGAAAGACAATATCCTGAAAAGGTTAAAGCCTTCATTAGACCAAAGGACGCTTTCCCAGGGAAGTCAGCCGTTCTTAACGATGCTCTTGAAATTGCAAAAGGTGAAGCTATTTTGGTTTTTGATGCCGATGCGACTATGGAACCGGATTTTTTAACTAATCTAGTTTATGAACTTGAACCAAAAGATGTTGGAGCGGTTCAAGCAAGAAAAATAGTCCGAAATAAAGACATGAACATCTTAACTCGTTGCCAAAATAACGAAATGACAATGGACACCTATTTTCAAGTAAGTAGAGATGCTGTTAAAGGTGCAGTTGAACTCAGAGGGAATGGAGAACTAATTAAAAGAGCAGCTATTGAAGATATTGGAGGATGGAATAATTACACAATTACTGACGACCTAGACATGTCTACAAGATTACATATCAAGGGTTGGGACGTAAGATTTTGCCCAAACACGGCAGTTTATGAAGAAGGAATTATGTACTTATTCCCTCTATATAGACAAAGAAGAAGATGGCTTGAGGGAACGATTCGCAGATATTTAGAATATTTCTGGGACATATTAACTTCTAAAAAAATGTCTTTACGTGCAAGATTAGATACCATTGCATACATTTCAGAATTCATCATGCCAGCATGGTTCATTATTGAAATAGGGATTCTACTTGTTAAAGTATTTGTAAAAGATGCCCCTCCACATATTTTACTATCTTCAGTAATAATGGGGGGAATTATCGGTCTTGGATTTGTAATGGCATGTAGATATAGCTTGAGAAGATATGATAACCTTCCAAGAAAAGCTGCCTTAGTTCAATCAATTGAAACCTCTATATATTTATTATTAATATGGTTCCCATTGGTATTATTCATTGGTTTCAAAATTTTATTTATGAAAAAGGATATGAACTGGGGTAAAACAGCTCACGGATTGATTCAGCATGAACACGCAATTCAAAAAGCAAAAGAAAAAATTAGACAAGCTAAAGAAGAATTAAAAAAATTACTGAAAAAATAGGAGAATATAAAATGGAAACATTAACAATTGAAAATGTAAAAGATAAAATCAGAGCAGTACCTGATTTTCCTAAAAAAGGAATTATTTTTAGAGATATTACAACAGGCTTAAAAGATGCTCAAACATTGCAAGTAATGATTGATTATCTTTGTGAACAATACAAAGATTGTGAAATCGATTATATTGCAGGAATTGAAAGTAGAGGTTTTATTTTCGGAATGCCAATGGCTTATAAGATGAACTGTGGTTTTATTCCTGTAAGAAAACCAAATAAACTTCCGGCTGAAACAATCAAAGAAAGCTATGATTTAGAATACGGTTCTGATTCAATTGAAATTCACGCTGATGCTATTGAAAAAGGTGCTAAAGTTTTAGTTGTGGATGACTTGTTAGCAACAGGTGGTACGGCTAAAGCAGCTTGTAACCTAGTTAGAAAAGCTGGAGGAGAATTAGTTGGGGCTGCATTTTTGATTGAGTTGAAAGGATTAAATGGAGTAGAAAAACTTGCTGATTGCGGAAAAGTAGTTTCTATGTTACAATATTAGTAAAGGATTCAGGAGATAAAAAATGAAAAAATTTGCGATTATTATGGCATTATTGCTATTCCAAACACAATTAACTGTTGGGGCTGCAACTACTTATGCTAATTATAATAAAAAGCCAGCTCAAAAAACTCAAGTGAAAAAAGTTAACACCCAAAAGGTTCAACCTGCAAAAGAAAATGATTATTTGCTAAAATACAATATTAATGATCTTGAAGCCGCACCTTGGTTAAATGGTGGTAAAAGAAAAATCTAAAAGTGTAATATGTAAAAAAAATAACTGGAGCAAACACTCCAGTTATTTTTTTGTATTCAAATTTTATTTTAAATAGAAACTTGCATTTACATTTGAATAAATTTTGATTGTTCCAGCTTCGATATTTGTTGGGGTTGATTCAGTAGAACCAGCATCCATTGAAGCCGCTTTTGCCATCATTAAAGAGTTTCTATAAACAGGGTATCTATTTGAATTATTTATAGAACAACTTGTATCAATATTTTTGATTCCCACAACTGATGAGCCAGCAGCAGATGCTACGATGTCTGCTCTTTTCTTAACTTGTTTTGTCGCATTAGATAATAGCTCTGCACATTGAGTATCTTTTTCAGACAAACTGAAATTCAAGCTATCTACATTTGTTGCTCCTAAAGATAATGACTTATCAATAATTTCAGCGATTTTGTCAATTGATTTTGTATGAACAATTATACTATTAGAAACTTCATATTTATCTAAGATTCTTTTGTTATTGTTATAAACATAACTTGGAGAAGCTGAATAATTTGAAGTCTTGATATAATCACCATTAGTGGATGTTATTTGACTTTTCAAATAAGCATAAACTTTATCTGTAATTTCTTTGTTTTTTCTAACTGCTTCTTGCATAGTTTTTTTATCATCCGTTCTTACGGCAATAGAAACTTCTACAGTATCAGGTGAAACTTCTTTCTCAGCATTATAAGACACTGAAACATAGCCTTTGTTTGTCGCAATTTCATTTACTGCTCCTGCTGGTAATGTAAATACCGGAGCGGATAAAATAACGGCACTAAGTAATGTCGCAGAAATAAGTTTGTTCATAATTCCTCCTTTATGTAAACTCTATTTTACGTTAGAAATAGTTTCATCTTCTTTTTCACTATTTATGTCTTTGTTAAGCGAAATTGGAGCTGAAACATGAGTTAAATCTTTTTCAGAATCGATATTATTTTTTTCGAATTTATCTGCCTTTTGGATAACGGTATTAATTTTGCGTATTTGAGAATTAATCTTTGCTTTACGCATAATCATATCAAATTCAGCATCGCTCAATGATGGACCGTCTTTGAAAGACACAGCAAGACCTCTTTTAGAAAGAATACAATAAGTAATAGCAATAATTCCCCATAGCAAAACGCCTTGCAATACATTCAAGACAGGAAACATAAATAATGTTGCTAAATATTTATTCCAAAGTGTCATAGCAACCATCCCCGGGAATACTACAAAACCTGCAAACAAGCATGCACCAATAAATACTGCTGTTATAATTCCTCTAAAACCGTCTATTTGAACAACTTTCATATTTCGATAAATCCTTTTTTTATTCTTTAATCATTTCAAGAAAATCTTTTTCTGTCAATATTATAACACCTAAATCTTGTGCTTTGTCTAATTTTGACCCTGCGTTTTCTCCCGCTAAGACGTAAGATGTTTTTTTAGATACGGAAGAAGAGGTTTTTCCTCCATGAGATTTAATAATTGCACTTGCTTCATCTCTTGTCATATTTTGTAACGTTCCAGTCAAAACAAAGGTTTTTCCTGCTAAAATATCTGATTTTGGTTGAACCTTGGAAACAGGATTAACTCCAACTTCTTTTAATTCGTTTAACAATTTCAAATTATTTTCATTTCTAAAATAATCAAAGATAGATTGAGCAATTATTTCTCCAATTCCCGCAATATTAGATAATGATTCAAGAGAAGCATTTTTCAAATCGTCTATGGTTGCATATTCTCCCGCTAAAATATCTGCGGTTTCTTTTCCAACGTGACGAATGCCTAAAGCAGTCAAAACCCTATTCAATGGTTGAGTTTTACTACCTTGAATCGAATTATAAATATTTGATGCGGATTTTTCTTTGATTGATTCTAATTGCATAAAATCATCCATTGTTAATCGGTACAAATCAACAGGGTTTGAAATGAATTTTTTATCATATAATTGTTGAATTAAAGAAGGACCAACGTTATCAATGTCCATTGCTTCTTTAGAAACCCAGTATTCAATTTTTGCACACATTAAACTACTACAATCTGGATTTTTACAGTATAATCCGACTTCTCCATTTTTTTCTGTTAAAGGGCCCCCACAAGATGGGCAAACTGTTGGCGGATTGTAGATTGGTAAAGAATTATGCTCTTTAGTATCCATAACTTTTACGACTTTTGGGATAATTTCAGCCGCTTTTTTGATTAAAACAGTATCTCCAATTCTAATATCAAGCCTTGCAATTTCATCGAAATTATGCAAACTTGCTCTTGCAACAGTGCTTCCAGCGAGTTGAACTGGTTCTAATATCGCAACAGGAGTTACAACCCCAGTTTTACCTGTGTTAAGTTCAATATCCAAAAGTTTTGTCGCAACTTCTTCTGGTGGAAATTTGAATGCTGTTGCCCATTTTGGAGCTCTTGCAGTAAAACCCAAATCCTTTTGAATTGCTAAATCATTTACTTTGATTACAACCCCATCTGTTGCGTAATCTAAGTCAAAACGCTTTGTTTCCCATTCTTTGCAATAATCTATTGCCCCTTGAATATCATCAACTAAGCGAATATTAGGATTAACTTTGAATCCCAAATTTTTTAAATACATCATTCCATCATAATGGGTTTTAATATTTTTATCTTCGGCATCTTCAAAAATCCCAGTGTAAGTAAACATTGACAAATCGCGTTTTGCCGTAATTTTACTATCTAATTGTCTGAGAGAACCGCTTGCAGCATTACGAGGGTTCGCAAAAACTTTTTCTCCTTTTGCCAAAGATTCTTCATTCAACTTTTCAAAAGAAGTTTTTGGCATGTAAATTTCTCCACGAACTTCTAGAGTTTTGGGTTCAAATAGTTTTAATGGAATAGCCTTGATTGTTTTCAAGTTTGGCGTAATATTTTCCCCTGTAACACCATCTCCACGTGTTACTCCGAGTGTGAATAAGCCTTTATCATAAGTTAGAGCAATTGCAAGTCCATCAATTTTGAGTTCGCAAACGAGAGAAAGTTTTTTGTCATATTCTTTGCAAACTCTTTCATACCATTTTTTCAACTCTTCTGCATTGTAGGTATTATCCAAACTGTACAAACGGTATTTATGCTTATGAGAAAAGAATTTTTCACTAACTGAACCAACTCTTTGGGTAGGACTGTCTGGAGTTTTTAAAAGTGGATATTTTTCTTCCAATTCTTTTAACTCTGCGAACATTTTGTCGTATTCAAAGTCGGTTAAGTATGGATTTTCTTCAACATAGTATTTGTAATTACTTTTGTTAATTTCGTCTTTTAGAAAATTGATTCTTTCTTCTATCTGCATAAATTTCTCTCTTTATTAAAAATCATCCTACATTACCATTAAAAGTTCACGTATAACTTTTGTTGCTACAGCTGTTGAAGCTCCAGAAGCGTCATAATCAGGTGCGAGTTCAACAACATCTGCCCCAACAATATTAAAATCTTTCAAATACTTGAACCAACCAACAAGCTCATTAAAGCTCATACCACCAACTTCCGGAGTACCGGTTCCAGGCATGATGGAAGTGTCTAAACAATCTAAATCAACTGTTACAAAAATATTTTTCGTCTTTAGACTATCTAAATCATCATAGTACTTGCATAATGTATTGTGGCGAGCCATAAAATCCCATTCTTCTTTCATTCCTGAACGAATGCCAATTTGCTTGATATTTTCAGGCTTAATAAATTTTGAAATATGTCGAATTACTGCACTGTGTGACATTTCTTCGCCCATATATTCTTCTCTCAAGTCTGTATGAGCATCAAAGTGGACAACAGCTAAATCATCATAAAATTTTGATACGGCTTTAACTTCTGGTAATGTTACCAAATGTTCTCCTCCAATGCCGAAAACCCTTTTGCCATCACGGTAAATGTCCTCAACATTTTGTTCAATCTGTTCAAGGGTTTTATAAGTATTGCCAAGAGGAAATTCCAAATCTCCGGCATCGTGGAAATTTACATCTTCTAACTCTCTATCAAAAGCAGGAGAATATTCTTCCAACCCCCAACTGGCAAGACGAATTTGTTCCGGAGCGAACCTTGAACCTGGGCGATAAGAAACCGTACCATCAAACGGAAGTCCAAGCATTACAATATTTGCTGAATCATAATCCGGATTTTGAGCCATCCATGATCTATCTAAAAACGGTCCTCTTAGCATAAAAATTCTCCTTATATATCCCTAACTAAGGACCATTTTACTATAAAAGAGAGTATTTTTTCAAGCAAATAGAATGGCAAAAGAGTGAATATTAAATTATATTATATTGAGCAAAAGAAAAACATATGGTATAATAAATATATACTTTTAGGATTAAGCAGGGAAAGATATGATAAAAAAAACATTAGCATTTACGGTCGCAGAAATACTTGTTGCAATGTCTGTTGTTGGCGTTGTTGCAGCAATGACTATTCCAACACTTCACTATAACAAAACAAAAAAAGAATACAGTGTTAAACTAAAAAATTTCTACAGCCGAATGCAAAATGCAGTTGAAGATATGCAAATAGATAAAGGCTCTTTTAAAGATATGAAAAAGCCGACAAATGGAACAATGAAAAATTGGTATATGAACAATATTGACCCATACATGGGACACCAATACGAGCAAGGAAATATTGTTTATTTTAAAGATGGTTCTTCATTGCAATTACTTGGAATTGGTGGCTGCCTTGATGTAATGTATGATATAAATGGAGGTAAAAGTCCAAATAAATGGGGATATGACTTACATAGATTCCTATATTGTTTCGATAATGCGGAAAGAGAATCTTGGTTTGGCGATAAAGAAACATTCTTCGGTCCATATGGAGGAGGGCTTGTATCAAGAGATACAACTCGCCAAGCAATGATTGACAAATGCAAATCTACACCAGTTTACTGCTCACGACTTCTCCAAGTTGATAACTGGGAATTTAAGCAAGATTATCCATTCAAATTCTAAAAGAAGTTTTATACATAAAAATACCACCTCTTTGTTTTGGAGAGGTGGTATCTTTTATTAAATTAATCAACATAATCTTCCATAACATCCATCATGCATTCTTTTGCAACATCGGTTACAAAATCCATGTCTTGTGGTTGAATAATTAATGGTGGATTGAAATAGATAACATCTCCTAGCGGGCGGAGCAATACACCTTTTTTAAGGGCTTTTTTATAAATTTGATAACCAAGTCTTAAGCTAGAAGGAAAGGCTTCTTTTGTCTTTTTATCTTTAACTATTTCAATTGCATTAACTAGACCGATATGACGAACTTCCCCGACATAAGGCAAATCTAAAAATTTCTCGTTGATAATTTTATTAAAATATTTGGCATTTTCAACAGCGTGCGGAATGATTTGTTCATCTCGTAAAATGTCAAGAACCGCATTTGCAGCAGAACATGCCAATGGATTTCCGGCATAAGTGTGAGAGTGCATAAATGCTTTACCTTTTCCGTAATCATCATAAAAAGCATCATAAATATCATTTGTTGCAACACAAATCGACATCGGCATATATCCGCCGGTCAAACCTTTTGAAAGACACATTATATCAGGTGATACTCCGGCATGGTCAAAAGCAAACATCTTGCCTGTTCGACCATAACCCGTTGCAATCTCATCCGCTATCAAATGAACATTATATTTATCACACAAGGCTCTTAATTTTGTCAAATATAGTGGCGGATAAATCTTCATCCCCGCAGAACCCTGCAACAACGGTTCAACTAACATTGCACAAGTTTCATCTCCATACTTTTCAAAAGTTTTTTCAGCATGTTCAAAACATTCGCAATCACAATTATCTCTACATTTGCCATAAGGACATCTGAAACAATCCGGACCTTCAACCCTCACAACATCCATCAAAATAGGTTTATAAATTTGAGAATACAAATCACAAGCCCCAACTGATAAAGCCCCTATTGTTTCACCATGGTAAGCATCTGTCAAAGCCATAAAGCGTTTCTTTTGAGGATTACCTGTTTGTTGATGATATTGAAAACTCATCTTCATTGCCATTTCAATAGAAGCAGAACCATTATCCGCAAAATTAAATTTTCCCAAACCTTTACCCATTGGCAAAACATCCATCAATCTTTGACACAAAGTAATTGCAGGTTTGTGTGTAAAATTAGCAAAAATTACGTGTTCCAAAGTGTCTAATTGTTTCTTCATTGCTTCATTGATTCTAGGATTGCAATGACCTAACAAATTGCACCACCAAGAACTAACAACATCTTTATAGCAATTCCCATCTATATCATATATATTTATCCCTTTTGCATGGTCAACAACAATTGGCGGTAATGTTTCATAGTCCTTCATTTGAGAACACGGGTGCCAAATATATTTTAAATCTTCTTCTTGCCAATTCATTATTTTTCCTCCCAGATTTTTAACAAATCATCTTTTGATATATCTAAATCTTTATCACCCTTTTTAATCGTTGCAATAACGTTTATTCCAGTTAATCGCTCAATTTGTTTTTTATTATCAAGATGCATAAAATTATTTTCATCAAAATTATTTAGAATTAGCCCCTTAATATTTAGACCTTGTTGTTTTGCATATTCAACAGTCAACAAAACAGAATTTATTGTTCCAAGTCCACCATCTGCAACAATCAAAATATCCAAACCCATAGCTTTTATAACATCGGGCAAAAGTAAAACTTCTTCCTTCATATTGAATGGACAAGTTATTCCGCCTGCACCTTCAACAACCAAATAATCATAAATTGCTTCTCGTTTTTGAAATTCTGACTTAATTACGGATTTTTCAATCCTTACACCTTGCCTTTCTGCAGCCAAATGAGGAGAAACAGCTTCTTCAAAACAATATGTAACACAATCTATCGGCTGGATATTTAGTCCAGAAGTTTTAACTACAAAATCGCAATCTCCAGGGAGCAAACTACCATCGGGTTGTTTAATTGCACCACTCAATGCAGGTTTATAGTAACCACAATTAAATCCAGACTCTCGTAATTTTTTTACAAGTAAAGCTGAGATATAAGTTTTGCCAATATCAGTACCAGTTGCTGTTACAAAAATAGATTTACAAACCATAATAAAATCTCCAATAAAATAGACGGTAGTTTAAAAACATACCGTCTATTATTATATATCAAAAATAATTTACAAATTACAATGATGTAGCAGAACCATCTAACAAGTAATCGTAGTGTCTAATATCATCATAGTTGTTAGGTCCATTATCCAACGGAGCAAGTTGTGGCTGCTGCGGAGCCGGTTGAGGTTGAGCAGGAGCAGGTTGTGCTTTTGTTGAACGTTTGCTTAACAATGAATCAAAATCAGGTTCAAGTGTTAATTCAAAGTGGAATCTACCCATATGTCTATGTTGTTCATAAGCATTGTTAATCAATGGATAGCCCCAATATAAACGAGCACTTAAATCACCCGGTAATTGAACTCTTAAGCCCATACCTACAGAAGCTAAGAAATAACTTCCTCCATAAATATCTTCACCAACAAATGGGAATACACCGGCAGTATCAGCAAATACCGCACCTTTTAAGTAATTACCAATAAAGTTACGAGTTTGACCTTCTTTATTAGTAATAGTTCTTGGCATTAGAGGGAACATCAATTCACCACTGAAGAAGTAACCACTTTTACCAATCATTACACCTTCAGAATAACCTCTAACTGTTGCCAAACCACCTGTTTGGAATTGATCCAAATAAGGGATGTGTTTGTTGTTAGGAATAACTTGGTAACTACCTCTCAATTGACCAATTACACCGTGAGAGAAGTCATGCAATCTTAACAAACCGCCTGAATACTTGAAGTAGCTTGAATCACTATCAAATATAGGGAATGCCATAGATGCGTTTTGGTTCAAATACCAAATACCATATTTAGTATCTTTTCTCATATTCAAACCAATATCCCAACTTGTTACTTGATCAGTATCAGCGATAGGGTCATAAGACAATCCTAACATATTTCCTAAGTTAGACCAGCTTCTTGCACGTTTGTAGTTCAAAGCTGTGAAAGTTTTTAATTCAAAACCTCTTGTTCTAACAATTGGTTGATCATAGTACAAGCTGTAAATATATGAATTACTTTTTAATCCCATCCAGCTATAAGGTCCGTTTTTAACATTAGCAAAAGTTGAAGAATAAGAAAAACCAATTCTACCATCTTTTTTGTTAATTGGATAGCTGTAATCAAAGAATGGGCTTATCGCACCTTTAGAGAAATATGTACCTAAAGACATTTGATCTCTATGGTGGAATAAACTATCAGCAACGATTGCCGGACCACCTCTTAATTGACCGGTACTTCTACGACCTGCGTTATCCATCATACCAATCAAGTGGAATGGAAATGTTTCAGCTGCAGTCAATTCAATATCTGTTGTTCCCGGAGCTTGACCTGCTTTCAAGTTTGCAGATAAGTTAACTCCATCGTGGTATCTGTTGAAATCCAATACATCTTTTTCTAAATCAACAATATCAAACAATTCACCTGATTTTTCAGGCATACGTTTTAAGATATATTTATCAGTTGTGTATTTGTTATTTACAACAGTAACTTCACCGATTTTACTTTCGATTAGTTCAATTCTGATATTACCATTTGAAACTGTTTGTTCCGGAAGATATGCTCTAGCTGTAACATATCCACGTTCAGAATATAATCTGTTCAAACCGTTAACAGCATTTTGAATATCAGACATAAACACGTTACGACCAACATATTGACCGATAACGGAATTAATTTCTTCTTTTGTAAGAATTTCTGATGGTGAAACTTCAATAGAGTTTACATATACACCCTTTGAGCCCATTTCATCAACAGTTGCTTTCATCGCATCAGGAATACTTGTTTCAGGAGTTGCATAATTTTTTACAGCAGAACCGCCTGTACCATAACGTTTTTGTTCATATTGATAATAATCACTATTGCTACGACGTTGGTTTTTATCATATCTCATCATGTCAGCATCGTGAATAGTTGCACCACCGACTTCGTGCATAATTTGAACTTCTCTAGAGTTATAGCCTGGTCCATTTGGAATTAAACCGGACTGAACACCACCAACAGCAATATCTGCTGAAAATACAGGAGAAGCAGTCAAAGCACAGAATGCAGTAGTGGCCAACACTGCGTTCAATAATCGATTAGTTTGGTTAACCTTTTTCATTGTCTTTTTACACCTTCTATTATTAATTATTATATATCTAGTTATATATCTTCTATTATATCTTTTAAGATTATTGTCCATCGACGATGTATAAATAAAAACCTTTTTTAAATTTTTGTTACAATATTTTACAAAAAAGCGTTGTTATTCCATCGCAATATTATTATACTAAATTACGAAAATCATGTAAAGATGTAACAGAAAAAATAAACCAAATGGATTACTATACACATAAGAAAAATTTGTGTTAACATAAAAATTGTTAAAAGGAGAAGTCAATATGAGAAAAAATTTAGGACTAATGGCAGCAACAATCGCAGTTGCAGGATGTTTATCTTTGGGCTCAGCTGCAATGGCAAAAGATTTTTCAGTAGCAATCGTTGATGTTCCTCAAGTTGTGAACGCATCAGCTCAAGTTCAAGCTCTAAAAAAAGACCAACAAGCTAAAGCAGAAGAAATTGTTAAATTTGTAGAAAAAGCAAGAAAAGATGTAGCTTCAATCACAGATGCTAACAAGAAAAAAGCTGCTGAAGAAAAATATAACAAAGAATTAATGGCTAAAAAAGAAAAAATGGATCAAGATTATGCTGCAAGATTAAAAGCTCTTGATACATCTATTTCTCAACAAATCAACGAAAAAGCAAAAGCTGACGGATATGATTTAGTTTTGAGCAAAGGAATTGTCCTTTTTGGTGGTAATGATATTACTTCTGAAATTATCAAAGTTGTAAAATAATCAAAATTAATTTGTAAAGTTTAAAGTTTAACCTCCGATTTTTCTATTATGTAAATCGGGGGTTTTATTTATTTTTAACTCCAATTTTTTGACAATATTCAGAAATTGGACAAATATTACACTGCGGGTTTATTGGCTTACAAATATTTTGTCCGTGAGTAACTAAAAGAGTATTTATTGGGATCCAATATTTTATAGGAAGTTTTTCTCTTAGTGCAAATTCTGTTTCTTCGGGAGTTTTTGTTTTTACATAACCAAGACGATTAAAAATTCTATGGACATGAACATCAACGCAAATTGCGGGTTCTCCAAATCCTAAAGTCATGACAAGATTTGCAGTTTTTCTTCCCACTCCACGAAATTTGCACAATTCATCTATGCTATCTGGAACTTTACCATTATATTTTTCGACAATAATTTTCGAAAGTTCAATGATTTGTCCAGCTTTATTTTTATAAAAACCAACAGGATAGATGGCTTTGGCTAAGTCTTCCTCTGTAACATTCATCATTTTTTGTGGTGTTTTAGCAAGTTCTAACATTCGTAATGTAGCGGGATAAGTTGTTTTATCGTTTGTTCTCAAACTCAAAATACAAGCGATTAAAACAAGATATGGATTTTTAAAACCATCCATAAGTTTTACAAAATCACTCTGAGGCTGTTTTGCATCTTGTAGAATTTTTATAACTGCATCAATCATAGAATAATTATATAACAAAGTTTTTTACATATTTATAAGTCAAAACAATTTGTTCATCCGTCATTGAATCCAACATTTTGAATAAATCTTGTTTCAACACTCCAACAGGAGCAAGATGCGAAAATTCAAACAAGGTTTTAGGTTCAATATTAAAAACTTCTGCAAGTTTTGAGATAACAGGTGCTTGTGGCATGTTTTTCCCAAGTTCAATTCGGCTTAGGTGCTTATCATCAATCTCCAATTTTTCAGCCAATTCAAATTGGGTCATTCTGTATTTTTGTCGATATTCCCTAATCCGTTTTCCTAAAAGAACCTTTATATCCATAATTATTACCTCTTTGAAATTAGGATAATTAATATTATTAGTTTTTAATACTTTATAGAGTAAGAATATTTGACAATAATTCGCACTTAATATAGAATTATTACGTATTATTTGAGAATTATTATTCTATATTCTTATTTAATATAGAAAAGAGGGTAAATGCAAAAGGAAAAAGGTTTTACACTAGCAGAAGTTTTGATTACATTGGGAATAATTGGTGTTGTTGCGGCAATTACAATTCCAACGCTTATGACAAAAATTCAAGAAAAACAATATCAATCCCAATACAAAAAAATTTTCAGCGAATTAAATCAAACTCTTAAACTACTCGAAGATGAAGATAATTCGCCAACTCTAACTTGTAATTCGTTTAATGACCACTGTTTCAGAGATTCATTTGCAACAAAATTAAAAGTCGCAGACAAATGTAATAGCAATATTCCAAATAAATGTCAAAAAAGTTCTACATTTTTAAACAAACAAACCAGATATTATAAAATGAGCGTTAATGATACTTGGCCTTCGTTAACAACAATAAGCGGTTATTCTGTAAAATTTAGATTTCATAGAGCCAATTGCTCTCTCGTCGCTGATACCGCAGATACTGCTTGGGCTGGGAATTTAATAAATTGCGGATGGGTTCAAGTAGATACGAATGGAATATCGAAACCAAACGTAGTTGGTAAAGATATTTTCTTTTTATCTTTAATGCAAGATGGATTTGTACCATATTATGAAACAAATGATAAAATTAAAGACTGCAAGAAAGGAACAGGTATTTCTTGTTCTTCACTTTACATAAATAATGGTGGAATCCATTTTAGTCATTAATTAACTCAACAACTCTTCAACATCAACTGTTGTTTTAAGTTTAAGAGCATAAATATTATCTCTATCAAAACGAGCTAATTTAACAGCATCTTTTTCAGTTGTAATAATACTTCCTGAGATATCAACAATATCAATCGGGGCGTATTGATGATGATCATCAAATGTTACCTTTTTTACAACTTCATAATCTGACAGAAAATCATAGAACTGTTGCGGTTGTCCGATTGCACACATTGCAGTTACTGCCAATCCTTCCATTAGTCGTTGTCCAGTTTTGATATTATACACATAATCTGGTTCGGTATAACAAACACTAGTGGGAAGAGTTAATCTTTTGTGCATAATTCTTGCAACTTTTTCAGCAATTTTATGATTACGACTCTTACTTACTATTAAAAGTTTATCTATTCTATCTAAGGCCTCCGGACCTTCTCTCAATGGCCCCGCAGGCAAAAGGTATTCATTGCCAAAACCTTTAACGCTATCCATCAAAACAATATCTAAATCCCTATAAAGTTTACGATGCTGAAAACCATCATCTAGAATAATTTTTTCAATTCCAAATTTTTCAACAGCATATTTTGCAGCTAAATACCTATTTCTACAAGTAAAAACATAACATCCCGGAGTCATTTCTGAAAGCATATAAGGTTCATCACCGGCTTGAATTGCATCAAAATAAATATTCTGCCCATCTGAAATCATATTAACATTTTTATTATTCAGTTTTCCGCCATAACCACGAGAAACAATTGCAACTCTTTCACCCTTTGCAACCAAATATTTTGCGATTTCAGCAACAACAGGAGTTTTACCAACACCTCCGGTTGTCATATTACCAACTGAAATAACGTATGCCGCAACTTTTTTCGGCTTTAGTATTCCTTTGTCATATAAGAAATTTTTTATCCTGCTACCCGCACCATAAAAATATGAACAGAACTTTAAAATTTCAAACAAAATACCTTGCGGCTCTCTTGTATAATGAATTTGTGTAATTTTCGTTTTTAAATTTATCATATTAGAACAACAATCTGAACAATAAGAATCTCTTGTTCAACTTATCTGAGAATTTTCTAAGGTTAGATGAAGTTACAACTGTATCATCCACAATTTTCTTCAAATCAGATGCTTGATTTGGAGTTGCAGGATTTACACAATTAACTGTTTCTAATGTTGTAGAAACTTCAACCATAGCCTTATTTACATTTGTAATTGCATTTGTAAGTTGATTTTTCAACTTGTCATCTTTTGTCATAGAATTAACACTTGCACTGATTTGAGCAAGGTTATCAGCAATAATTTTCAAATTCTTACCGGTTTCTTCAGCATCAGCTGCATCCATAACTTTATTCAAATTACGAGATAAATGATCAACAGAATCAGCAGTTGACATTAACTTAGTCTTAAATTCTTTATCTCCAATAATATTATTAACATTTGCTGAAAGTTTATTGAAATCATCTGTAGCTTGTTGAGTCATTGCTAACAATTGTTCAATATCACCTTTTGAAGAGTCTAACAAGTTATCAACTTTATCAAGAGTAACACTTGAACGAGAAGTTAACGCACTCAAATTAGCGATAGTATATTTCAAATCAGCAATTGTATCATCTGAAAGAATATCATTAACCTTTTTATTTGTTTCAGTTAATGTTTCTGCTGCTTTGTACTGCCAATCCATAAAGTCAGACAATCTCATGGGTTCAACAATTGTATATGGAGATTTTTGAGTAGGATAATACAACGGAGTATCATCAAGAGAAACCAATCTCAATTTATGACTACCATCATAAGTTACAGCAGAACCTCTTAAAAATTCCGGTAAAATTAACCCTGGTAAATTTACAAAATAGTCAACTTTGTAAGCATAATTTGTTTTGATATAGTTTCTGTAGCTAGGTGGAATTGAATCTTTTGCAACAACATCAACACCTTTAATCAAACCAATATCATAATATTTACCGCTCAATTTCATTTGAACAGCATCATTTTTATAAATTAAATCTCTGTTTACCATTGGGATATAAATTGTTTTTGTCTTTGGAGGAGTAATTTCCAAGAACAATTCACCAATCAAACCAGATTGTTGGATAGAGAAAGACGATGCTCTAGGAATTTGAACATTTGGATCAGTAATAACAAATTTCACATTAACAAAACTATTTTCTCCATCTACAACAGGAGTAATTTCCTCAACCTGACCAACTTTCAAACCCATGATTTGAACGCCGGCACCAGGTCTTAAACCATTAACATCCTTGAACTGAATTTCAATTCTTTTTGCAGATGAAAAAGCTCGTCCTTTTACCTTCAAAACAGTACCAACTAATAGCACAAGAGCTACTAATGTTAATAAACCAACTTTGAATGATGATGAAAATTTCATTATCTACCTTTCTCTAATATCGTTAATACAATATTAGCAGAAACATAAAAAAACTGTAAAGGTCTTTGAGAATGCAATATTTTTAAAATCATTCAAACGATTGATTTTTCTGAAATCAGCTATATAAAACTTATTAAATGCCGTATAATTTAAATAGATTAATATTGACTTTTCAAAAATAATCATTATACCGAATACAGGTAGATAAAAAACTATAAACAGAAGGAGATACCAATATGGGCATGGCCGCATCTCAAGCAAGATGGATAGCACTTGCAGCAAGAAAATCAAATGTTGAATATGAAGGACAACAAATTAACCAAGCAAGAACTGCTTTAGCTAATCAAAGCTCAGAGTTGTGGAATAAGCTCTATACAATGGAAGTTCCTACAGCTCCAAGTTCAAATGATTTCACAACAACTCAATACTCATTTGATATTGGAGATAATAAACAATACATTTCAGATATTCAAACTGCTGATTATACAGATTCTGACGGCGTTAATTATAATTCATACGTAACCTATTACGCTAAAGTATCAGAATACACTGGTATTAGAAATACAAATTCTAATCCTCAGGTACAATATGTAAGCCCAACAGATGAAGGTTCAACAGGCTACTACATGGTCGGAACTAAAAAATTAACTTGCTTGGGAGATGTGGACAGAAACGATACAAGTGAAAAAAGCTCTTGGGGTACATACAGTGCAGAATTAGACCAAATTGCAAAAGATTGGCCGGATACACAACTAGCAAAAGATTGGCTAAACTACAGAAATAACGGCTCAACAGATGCACTTAATAACATCTACTTGTGGACTGACGGAAATAGCAAAGTTAATTTTGCAACAGGTTCCGGAGGTTCAACAAAAGACACCCTAGAGGCTTGCAGACAAGATTCTACAGCGGCTCTTCACTCATACTATGCTGATTATCAAACAAAAAATCAAGAAATTTCAAAATACGGAATTATTGAATATGATAGTAGCGGAAGAGCAACTTCTTTACAACTGGAAGGTTCTAGCGTAGTTTACAGTTTAGATACAACAAGTTCAACTGATGATCAAGCATATAATGATGCGATGAATCAATATAACTACGAAAAACAAGTTTATGAAAAACAAGTTCAAGACATAAACGCAAAAACAGAACAAATTCAAACAGAAGATAGAACTCTTGAATTACGTTTAAAAGCACTTGATACAGAACAAAATGCACTTCAAACAGAAATGGATGCTGTTCATAAAATCATTTCTAAAAACATTGATAGTACATTCAAAACATTTGAAAGCTAATAAAATAATAAGAGGTTTAATAAAATGTCTTACAAAAATGATAGCAATTTAGTTATAGCAAATAGATTCGGAGATGCCAGCTCTGCTGCCAAAGCCCAATTATGGGAAACTTATGACAGATTAAGAGATTTGACAGTATCAGGTAGTGGAACAGGAACCGGATTTGAATCTGCCGGAGGTTTGTTATACAATTTAGCAAGCCTACTTGCTCCTTCATCATTTGCAACGGTTTTTGGAGGTTCTGAAACAATGAATATTTCAGGAACTTCATATTATTCAAAAACAAATACAAATTCAGCTTATGGAACTGATTCACTATATAACTATTCAGGTTTTCCATCCGGAGCAGCTTCAATTAGCTCAATTTACGGATTATCAACCGGTGGGGCTTCCTCAATTTTGAACGGCTGGGGAACAAATAGCGGTTATATTACAGGTGGAGCATCAAGCATTGGCGGACTTGCAGATATAACAAGTGCGGCAGCTTATGGTATTGGTACAGGATCCGGCTTAGGAAAAATTGCATCCAATGTTGTTATGCCTTTTGCTAGTTGTATTTCAGGGTTTGGAGGTATTTTAACAGCCGTATCTCCTTACTTAGGTATTTACGGAGCCGGTACTACTGTTTTAGGTAACTTGATGCAAGGAACATCTTCTGCCGCATTAGCAGCGTATCAAAATATTAGTGGAAATATTACAAACAATGCGGATGTTATTCTATCTACTAAAGTTCGTAATATTGAAACAGTTTGCAAAATGCTAGATACGCAAGGCGATGTTGCGAAAAAGATGTTAAAAGAAGGGATTGATAGCGATAGTAAAGCTATTCAAAACTTATAATAATATTGGTATTCCTTTTAAATTTTTGTGGATAATGTAAATATTTACATTATCCATATTATTTATTATATATATTAATTAAAGATTTTAAAAATTTAACCGATAATAAGCAAAGATAAGAATAGAAATTGACCCATATATTAAGAAATATTAAAAGAGAGCAATAAATTTATCAATTATTTTGAACTCGATGTTTTTAAATATATGTAGGTCCAAAGTGTAAGGAGCAAAATGTTTCGCGAAACTCTGGATTTATACGTAAAAAGAATCTTGGATTTCTTGATTTATACGAAGAATTACTTCATCAGGAAAAATCCGATACAAGCAATGATAACATCTATAGTTGAAGGAATCAAAGATTTTCTTACGGTTAAAAAGAAATTAAAAATGGCACAGTACAGGTTGAACTATCACCAGCATCAACTTCACAAAATGGAACAATTGATTGCAGAAAACAGCCAACATAATTTCTTGAAAGGATCACATTTAGATCAAAAAAGGTAGTAAAGGCAGGAAACGCAATGGGTTTATTTATAGGTATAATTAGAAATGTATATCTTAAACAGATGAGATCCACCTATCAATGGCAACTTCATCTTATCACCCAAGCAAAAATGACTGCAACAAAAGCAGCATCTAGCCTGATGCAGGTGGGAACAGATTACGAATCAGATTCTCTGATTGCGAAAAAGTTACAGGAACGACAATATAAACTGAAACTTCTTGAAGAAAAACTTGATTTGCAAAAAACAGAAATCGAAGAAAGACTTGAAATGATTAACACAGAATTGAAATCAAATCAAGGAATGATTCAAGCCGGAATTCAAGAGTCTTTCACTTATAAAGCAGCTTAAGATTGAATAAATAAGTTAATAATATCATTCATCACAGCAGACTGTCTTTTGTACTGCTGTGATTTTGCTTCCAAAATCCCTATTTGTTTTTTATATTCAATAATACTAGATTGACATTCCTTTGAATTTTCAATTAACGTACCCTGAACTTGTTTTGCTTCTTGAATTACTGATTGCATAGAAATACCAAGAGCTTCCATTGTTTGACGAATAATAGTTGCACCTGTCTGTTTTGAAACACCTGCCGGAAGTTTAGCAATAAGTTGTTTTAAAACAGCAACATTAGCAGGGTAATCAAAATCATCCGGAACTTGAACGAAAGAATCATTTTGTCCTAGATTTCTCGCTAAACTTTGTTGAAACGCATTATCAATATATGAAGATTGGAACTGTGGCTGAACAGGATCTTTCAATTGACTTTGGATTTTCATTTGAATATCAGCAGGTAATTCTGCAGCTGCTTGAGGTTGAACCTCCATACCAAAGTCATCAGAATCTTTTTCTTCAAAAGAATCCATATTTTCTTGAGGTTCAATATTTTGTTGAACAACATCTTGTTCTTTAACAATCTCTTCTTCTACAGGAGATTCTTCCTGAACATCCGCAGATTGCATTTTTAAAGCCTCTACAATTTTTCTCCCAACGCTATCATTCATCTTACTATCAGCCATTTTTCCCTCTTTTAGTTACTTTAAAACACCATGATTATATTAAAGACATGTCAAATTATCAAGATTAAAATACCAAACTCACACTCATTGTTTAAGATATATTAACTTGATACTCCTATGGCTTTGTGCTACCATCGGGACTATAGTGAGGGATATTATGGAAACGATAGAAATAAAAGATTTTAAAGATTTACCATCAGGAGAAAATACATACCAAACAGGGGCAATCGCACCTATAGAAGAACAAATTGACTATGAAATTTTAAGCGAAAATAAAGACCTTGAATACATTGATTATTTGAACTTATCAGAAGCTGCTAAGGTTCTTGGAGAATTTTTTGATGTCCACGCAGCAGTATTCTCAAAAGAATCATCAATTTGTGCAGTAGCACTTGGAAATTCTTCAGAAACAGCTTTGGAAAAAGCTCTTGATTGTGATCCTGTTGCAATTTTTGAAGGAACAGCAGGATTTAGCAAAGGAATTTCTTTAGAGATAGCAAAACAACTTTGTGCAATGAAAATAAGAAATATCTTAGCTCCAAAATTTGCCAAAGAAGCACTCACTTATCTTTTGAATACAAATATTAATGTAGTGCAAATCAATACCCCACTACAAGAGCTATTGGGATTTTGTGCCAAAGATATTAAAGTTACTCCATTTGGAGCTTTGGTAGAAGAACAAAATTTGAGCAAATTATCAAAAGAAACATTCAAAGTTGTTACTAAAACAAAACCATCACAAGAACAAGCAGAAGATGCCGTTTTTGCTTGGAAAGTATCTAAATATTTAAAAAGCAAATCAGCCGTTATTGCCAAAGATTTGGCAACAAAAGCAATCATACAAGGAAAATCAAACGGAATTATAACTTCTGAAATGGCAATGGATTATGCTTGTGAATCTTCAAAAGATGCCGTTCTAGCTGTAGATGGTGTAATTGAAAATGAAGAAACAATTAATGCCGCAATCCAAGGACGAATTGGACTAATTATTGAAGCCGGAAACGGAAGAAATTCAAATAAAATTATTAAACTTGCGGATAAATATAATTTATCAATGATTCACACAACAATTCAAAATAACAGATACTAAACTAATATGAATTAAGGACCTAAAACTATGGAAATAAAACCGTGGGATGAATATTTTTTAGACTTAGCAAAAACATGTGCAAGTCGTTCAAACTGCTTAAGAGCTCAAGTCGGAGCTGTTATTGTCGGAACTGATAAAAAGATAAAAGCAACCGGTTATAATGGAACACCATCAAAAGTGGAATCCTGTGCCGAAAGAGGAGAATGTTACAGAATAAAAAATAATATTCCTTCCGGCACAAAATATGAAACCTGTCGCTCAATTCATGCAGAACAAAATGCAATAATTCAAGCTGGGCAAGACAGATGCCAAGATGCAACTATTTATATTTGGGGACATAATTTTATCTGCATACTTTGCAAACGTTTTATTGTTCAATCCGGAATAAAAAATTGTGTTCTAAAAAAAGATGAAGACTCTCCTATTGTTAGAGTTTCAGTAGAAGATATAAGAAAAGAATTAGAAAACCAAAGATAATTTATTTTAGGAATTTGAGGTTAGGGAATGAATAAAAAAGTTTTAGCAATTTTACTGATGACATCATTGCTTGGTTGTGGAATTCAAAATTCAACATTAGCAAATGTTGTAGAAACTCAGCAATCGACTGAGAATGTAACTGAACAATCTCAACAAGAAGAGCAATTAGTAATTTCTCCGAGAATAGAAAAAGAATTAAGAACTAATATTTCAAAGGTTTATGGAGAAGATAAAACCGATGAAATATATAATAAGTTAGTTGAAATTGCAAAAACTGCAAAGGCCCAAAGACCTCAAAATCTCAAGCAAGAAGATTTGACTAGACCTAGTGATTGGTACAAAGACGAAGTAATTTATATGTTTTATGTTGACCAATTCGGGACAATTACTCCAGAGAAACCAAATCAATTTAAAGATATAACTAAAATGCTTCCTTATCTTAAAACGCTAGGGGTGACAACATTATATATGTTGCCTTTTGCAGATTCTCCAATGGAGGATGCGGGGTTTGATGTTAAAAATCCTCAAAATGTCAGACAAGATTTAGGTGGAAAGCCTCAATTTGAAGAGTTTATCAAACAAGCAAAGGCTCAAGGGTTTAATATTAAAGCTGATTTAGTCCTTAATCACTTTTCTGATCAACATGAATGGTTTCAAAAAGCGTTACAAGGGGATACTTCAAAACTTGATTATTTTATTACAAGAGAGGACATGCCAGAATATACCAAGTATGTTGATCCAAAGCTTGGAACCGTTGTTGAATACAAAGAAAATGACGGAAGTATAAGCAAAAGACGTTTAATTTTTCCTGAAATTACTGAAAATAATTACCGAAAAGTAACAATTAACGGAAAAGATTATTACTTGTATCATACGTTTTATCCTTTCCAATTAGATATAAATTGGAAAAATCCAGATGTTTTATATTACAATTTGGGAACTTTAAATTACTGGGCAAATTTGGGGGTTGATATTTTTAGGCTAGATGCAATTCCATATTTGGATAAAGAACCTGGAACGAATGCTGAAAACCTACCTGCAACGCATGATATTATAAAAATTTTGAGCTTGTATCTCCAAGCCGTTGCACCTCGAACAGTTTTGCAAGCCGAAGCCTGTCAATTACCCAAAGACGTAATTCCATACTTTGGTACAGAAAAAAAATCAGAAACAATTGTCGATGGACAAACCAGAGATTTCAAAAGAACAGATGAAGTACAGATTGCGTATAACTTCCCATACATGCCGGCATTATGGGCTAGTTTTATAACAGAAGACAGCAAATATTTTAAAGATGCTCTGAAACAGACTCCAAGTATTCCTGAATCTGCCAGTTGGGCTACATTTTTAAGAGTTCATGATGAATTAACACTCGAAATGGTTACTCCAGAGATGAGAGAACTTATTTACAAAGCACTTGAACCTAAAGGAGCTTCTTTTAGAAAAGGGTTCGGAGTATCAGGAAGAATGGCAAACTTTTTAGATGAAGACCACGACCATATAGAAATGGCTTTTTCAGTTTTACTTTCAATGCCGGGGATTCCAATTATTTATTATGGAGATGAAATTGGAGCAAAAAATAATTTTGCAAACGCTAAAAAATCAGCAGATTTGCGAAAGAAAAAACAAGCAAAAAGTAAAATAAAACTCTTATCATTTTTCGATAGTAGAGATATAAATAGAGGTTCTTTAACTCAACAATCATTCTATGATGCGATGAATTCAAACAAAACTTATAGTGGAAAAATATTCCACAAAGTGCAAAAAATGATTGCCTTAAGAAAATCTATTCCTGCGTTGTCAAGAGGGAATTTATCAATTCTAAAGACAAATTACCCACATATCTTTGCATATGTAAGAAGTTATAAAGGTGAGAAATATTTGATAGTAAATAATTTGTCCGATAAAAGGTTAACAGCAGAAGTCGATTTGCCAACAGATATGTTAGTTAAGGCAATGAAAGCAAATGACCATTCTATTTCACTTACAAATATACTAACAGATGAGCAATATAAACTTAAAATTTCGTTAAAAGATAAAAAGACAAGACTTCTTATGTATCCTTACGCTGTAGTTTGGTTGAAATTGCCATAGATAATTTTCTCCAAACGAATTGTTGGAATACTCCCAAGTAAGTAGTAATTAACATTACAACAACAAAGTATAAATAAGTTGTTTGCACCGGATTAAATATCGAATATATTTTATCCCCTTTAGCACTCAATGGGGTTCCTGTTACGTTGAAAAGAACCAGAGTAATTAAATACATAACAAGCAAATGATTTGCCATTATGTGATAAGTAACTTTACCCATACTTTGTAAAAGTTTGACATCCTTCAAATACGGATACAGAATTTTAACCGCAAATAATGAAACCCAAATTCCGGTTAACGAAGTCAAAACAGGAACAATAATCTGTTGGTCAAATCTTCCCCAAACTAAAACAAAGCTCAAACCAATTCCATGTACTGGATCAAAATCTCTATTAAATAACCACAAAATAGATTGTAACAATATTACAATACCCAACCATTTTGGAGTAAAAATATTATGTTTATCTTTTATATATTTAACGTAATAATGCCCGATATATACAAAAAATAGAGAAAACATTGTTCGCATAACAACAAGAGCTATTGGAGTATGGTGAGGAATTAACTTCCAGAAAGGAATTGCAGCCACCCCAAGAATAGTAAAAAATCCAAGCTCAACAAATTTGTTATCGATATTTCGTAACATTCTCATGAAAAATAAAAATACAATCAATGTCATAAATAATTGAGGTACAAACCACAATGGACAACATAAAAGAAGTTGATGTCCATTCAAAAATGGGGTTATGAAAAAAGACTTTAATGATAAAGGATTTCCTAAAAATTCTCCTACAACTGGAACAAGAGCAAGAGTAATTAATATATATACTATTTCATAGCCAAAATATGGAAAAAGTAACGACTTTATTCTTCTTGTAAAATAAGTTGAAACATCATCCAAATACTTATCTTTAAATAGCATCCCCGAAATAAAGAAAAACAAAGACAACTGAAATGAATATGGCGGAAACATTCCAAAAATTGAAAATTCTAAATGTCCGGAAACAACAAGCATTATCGCTAATGCTTTCAACAAAGTAATTTCACCAGAAAAAGTTTTATCCATATATCCCTCACTTTTTTCAAAAATATTATATCACGACGAAAATTATATCTCCTTGATTTTTTTGAAAATATTATTAAATATGAAGAGTAGAAAGTCCCGAAAATAAAGCCTTGTACTCCTTTTGATTGATTTTTTGATTAAAAGTTGAAATAAATAGGCAACATAAGGTAATATAAAATAGAGAGGTAGTAATTATGAACAGCAATATTCCTAAATATGATTTAGCATCTAGAATCCAACATTCAAAATTTGATTCTAGCTTTGGAATGCAAGGAATGAGATTGGATAGAGTTGAAAAACCTGAAACTCAAGACTTTAAACAAGTTATGAGCGGATTAGTTGAAAATCTTAATGCTGAAGTTAACGCACCTGATAATATGATGAAGGATGTAATGTCCGGAAACAAAAACGTAGATATTCACGACGTTATGACAGCAATGGCAAAATCTGAAATCAGCATCAACGTTGCAACTCAAATTACAGGTAAAGTTGTTAACGCTTACGATAGAATTATGCAAATTTCTGTATAGATTAATTATTACCTTATATTCAGAAATTATTATAATAACAGACGAACGGGACAAATATGGATTTTAGTAAAATATTAGAAAACAAACCATTATTGTATGGAATAATCGGAGGGGTTGTTCTTGTACTTGCCATAATTATTATTGCGATAGCGGTTGCTGCTGGTAATGGTGGCGGAGAAAATAACAAAACCGACTTAGGAGGAGAACCTTTAAAAGCTAACGTTGACTTATTAACAACAGACAATGTGGGAAAAGCGTTAGAAATTCAAGCATTACTTGCCAAACAAGGTATCACAGTAGAAAGACAACTTGATGGTACAAAATCTAAACTTGTCCTAAATAAAGCAAATTGTTCAACATTAACAAAAAAATGTACAGTTACAGACAGAGATAATGCTATTATCACAATTGTACAAAGTGGTTTAGTTGACCAAAATGTTGGTCTTGAAATTTTTGATAAAGGTGATTTTACATCAACCAAAGAAGATAAAAGAATCAGACTTGCAAGAGCTATGAACGGAGAACTTGCAAGACTTATCAAACAAATAAAACCTATTCAAAACGCAACTGTATTTATATCAATTCCGGAATCTTCAACAATGTTTGAAGAACAAAAACCGAAGACTGCAACAGTTCAAATTGTAATGCCTGTTGGAGAAAAATTAGACCAATTAAAAGTAAAAGCAATTACAAACCTTTTACTTGGCAGTGTTTCAGGTTTAACGGCAGAAAATATTGCAATTACTGATACTAACGGAAATGTTTATCACAGTGTAATGAATGCAGAAGATGAAATGTTGCAACGACTTGAAGAAAATGATAAGTACATGCAACAAAAAATTTCTAAACAATTAGATAGATTAGTTGGTCCAGGAAACTATGTTGCAACAGTTAGTACATTCTTAAGACAAGCACCGGTTGAAAGATTTTCAATTGAATATGATCCAAACAAAAAGGCATCCGTATCTGAACAATCTTTCTCTGAAGGATTAGGCGACAAAACTCAAGACCAAAGCAGAGGAATTAATGCAGTAAGTACATATCTTCCAAATGGACTACCTACTGGAGGCTCAGATTCAAGCCAAAACAGAAGTTACTCTCGTCAAGCAACAGAAACGCAATATGGAGTAACAAAAACTCAAACGAATGAATATATCAAACCTGGAGTTATTGAAGATATTTCAATTGCTGTAACTCTTGATAGAAATAATCTTCCTAGTGATACAACAATTGAAGAATTAAAAGAATTAATTGCACGTTCTGCAAGTCCAAAAGTTACAGCAAACAATGTTTCTATTGCATTTACAAATTCAAATGATCCATACTTAACACCGGAAAAACAACAAAACTTACCAAAAGTTGACGAGTCAGGAAACCCATGGTGGTTAGCATTGTTACTATCTGGACTTGGTCTTGTAATAATATTTAAAGCAATTTCTTCAAAAGTTAAACGTATTAGAGAAGAAAACGAAGTTGAAGTTGAAGCATTAAGACAAAAGGCTCTAGAACAAGAAAGACAATTGAATGATATTAATTCTCGTGCAAGTCAATTGACACAAAGACAGTCAGAACTTGCTCAAGATTTGATTAACTCTCAACAACAAAAAGTTCAACTACCTCAATTTGATGAAAACTTGTTGATTGATTCTCTTGACAGTATCTCTAATGAAATCACAGAAGATGCAGCAGATAATATCAAGAGTTGGATTGAAGAAGGTTCTAAAAAAGAATAGTAAGGGAAGAAAATGGCAACTCAAAACTTTGATTATGAAGCATTTGCACAAAACTTAGCGGCACAAGCTCAAGAACTTGTACCTCAAGATTTTGATGACAACCAAAAACAATATGTCATCAATACCCTTGGGAATTTTTCACTTCTTTCAGGGAAAGCATTAGCGGAAGATCCAAACCTTAATTTTAATGAAGAGCAAGCCGTTACTATCACTCAAATTATTGCAGAATGGTCTTTCCACAAATCAGTAGATTTAATTCGTTCCGGGATTCCACAACAGTATTGGGATGGAGTTATGCAAAAAATTGCTTACACAATTTTTGAAATTGCAAAACAAACTTTTTCCCAAAATCTTCCTCACGATAAAATTTTAGAGCTAATAGAACACCACGTAAAAAAAAGTTACAATGAAGCCTTAGAAGAATTGAAAAACAAAGGTGCAATAGATGAAGGCTTGATGGAATTTGCAGAATCTCAATCCAATATGGATAAAATGGCAAAAGAAATGCAACAACAGCAACAAGCCCCTCAACAACAAGGGGAAGCAAATGTTCCTGCTCAAGCTCCACAATCCGGAATGCCGGCATCTCCAACCGATTTTCCTAAGGTTGACTCTAAAGTACTCAAACTTGCAACAGTTGCAATGCTATTTAAAAAGATGAACAAAGATAAAGTTCAAGCTATTTTAAATAAATTCGATTCTGACGATGCAGAAACAGTTATCAAATTTATGAGAATACCTGATTTACCTGAAAGGGTAGGGGCTCATAATGCGTTAAGATGTTTACAAGAAATTAAAACAAATCTACCTCAAAATACAGATCTTACCCCAAATAGAGTTGTTAGAAAACTTCAACTTTTAGGTTCAAAATATACAAGTAAAGATTTAGATACATTACTTGTTAGAGAAAGAATAGGAGTAAAACGCCTTGTATTTAATGCTTTAGAAGGTAAATTCTATGACAAAATACCCCCTAAAGTTGCAAGCATTGTTGCCACACACTTGTCAAATAGTGTATAATAATGTTGTATCATGATTATCAAAAAACATAGAAAAAAATCAGCTGAGGAGGGAGCGGAACAAATCGTTCCACAACAAAACCAAGAAGAAGTCGAAGTTCAATCTTCTCAAGAAGAAGAAAAAGAAATCGACTTATTTGACTTGGATAATATTGATTTTAAACAACGACAAGAACGACGCAGAGGAGATAGAAGAAGAGGTTTCAGAAGAATTGATGACCGAAATTTAATTTCCCGAGCAAAAGAAGAAGCAAACTCCATTAGGGAAGCCGCAGCAAAAGAGGGATATGAAGAAGGCATAAATGCTGCAAAACAAGATATAGAAAACCTTAAAAATTCTATGGAAGAATTTCTCAACGCAAAACAAGATGTATATGATGAAATAGCACCAGATATTTTAGAAATAAGTCTTGATATTGCAAAGAAAATCATTAAAAAAGAAATGAAAGAAAGTCCGGAGATTTTACTTGAAAATATTAAAGAAATTTTAAATGGACTTTCAAAAGAAGAAACCAAAATAGTATTAAAAGTTAATCCAGCACAAGCGGCAATGCTAAAACAAGAAATGCCGGAAGCCGTCTCAATGGCAGGGTTGGAAGCAAAGGTTCTCATTGTTCCTGATGAAAATACAATGGAAGGTGGGTGTATGGTTACAACAGATAACGGAGTTATTGATGCAACCATAGAAACACAATTAGCAATAATAAGTGAAGCATTGAAGGAAGTTTAAATATAATGGCAGCACCGGAGGGCAATAACGCAAATCCATTAAGTGAAATAGGTATGGCACTATTTGTGCTATTTCTATTAATTATTTTGCTTTGCGAACTTCCAAACTGGGTAATCAACATTTGTATTTGTTTGAACATCACCCTTGGAATTGTACTTTTGATGTTTGCACTGTACGTTCAAAAAACGCTAGAATTATCATCCTTCCCTTCAATTATCTTGATTGGTACAATGTTTCGACTTGTACTGTCAATTGCATCAACTCGTTTGATTTTGGCAAAAGGGGAAGCAGGAGAAGTAATCCACGCATTCGGCTCGTTCGTTACCGGTGGTAATATGATTGTAGGGGGTGTAATCTTCCTGATTATCACGGTTGTACAGTTCATGGTAATTACCAAAGGTGCTGAACGTATCGCCGAAGTTTCTGCTCGTTTCGCATTGGATGCAATGCCAGGTAAGCAAATGACAATTGACGCCGACTTCAACGCTGGTTTAATTTCTCCGGAAGAAGCAACTAAAAAACGTGAAGACTTATCCAGAGAATCAAGTTTGATGGGTTCAATGGATGGTGCGATGAAATTCGTAAAAGGGGATACAATCGCAGGTATCATTATCGTAATCATCAACATTGTTGGTGGTTTGTGCGTTGGATGTTTGATGAACCAAATGGCAATTGGAGATGCGGTTTCAAAATACACAGTATTAACAATCGGTGATGGTTTGGCATCTCAGGTTCCATCATTATTGATGTCAATTGCTGCAGGTATTTTCATGACTCGTGCTTCTGCTGCCAGCCCATCATTAGGTTCAGATGTTACGGCACAGATTACAAGTAAACCTTACGCATTATTCTTTGCTGCAGGTTTCTTGCTCTTACTTGCATTCACAGGTCATTGGACAGGATTACCTTGGCTCCCGTTCTTACTTTTTGCAGTTGGATTATTTGTTGCGGGCTTCCAAGTTTTAATCAATGCGGATGTTCAATCTCAATTAGGACAGTTAGAAAATGTTAGACAAAATATGCAAGACTTAGTTAACCCTAACAGAATGTATGAACGTTTAGGGGTTGATATTTTAAGTTTGCAAGTCGGTTCTAATTTGCTTGTAATTGCAGACCCTGACCAAGAAGGTCAATTGTTAGCAAAAATTGCAGCTTTAAGACAGAGAGTTACAGATGAACTCGGTTATATTTTGCCAAACATAAGAATTATGGACTCTTCCGCATTAGATGCAAACGAATATATGATTTCTATTCGTGGTAACACTGTTGCAACAGGATATGTTTATCCGGGGAAATTCATGGTAATTGCCGATCAATGGGATTCAATGAAAAAAGAAGTTCCGGAAGATGCTATTATTGGTATTGACCCAACATATCAAACTCAAGCATATTGGATTTCTCAAGAAGATGCAAAATCCGCAAGACTTGTTACTGCAGTTGATGCAACAGACGTTATTGTTACACACTTGCAAGAATGCGTAAGAAAACACGTTGATGAAGTTATGACAAAAACCGACGTTCTTAAACTTATGGAACTTGTACGTTCTCAAGACCCTACACTTGTTAATGACCTTGTTCCAACAATCATTTCAACAAGTGATTTGAGAAAGATTTTTGTTAACTTGATTAGAGAAAAAGTGTCCATTAAAGATATTATTTTTGTATTTGAAAGACTTTGTGATTATGCAAGATTTTCAAAAGAACCGGATATTCTATCTGAAAGATTACGTGCAGCTTTAGGTCGTCAAATATGTTTGTCTAACGTTCAAGATGATAAAGTCTTATATGCATTGACCTTATCTCCGGAATGGGAAAAAACTCTTGATGATAGTTGCCAAAGAACAGAGTTAGGTACAATGTTTTTACTTAACCCTGTCCAAGTTCAGGAACTAATCGAAACAACAGCAACAACTCTAATGAGAGCCCACCAAACTTGCGGTAAACAACCGGTTGTTTTGTGTTCTCCAAGAATCCGATTACCATTATTCCAATTACTAGAAAGACACATTCCAACAATTGTTGTTATTTCTTATTCTGAATTGATTACAGATATTAAAGTTGAAGCGATTGATACAATTGGAGATGCTTACGCATCAGACTAGATAATTATTTAATAGGCTTGCCAAAAATTATTCTAGCCCCTCCAAATTTTTGTTGAAGAGTTTTTTTTAGCCCAACAACAATATCATTAACGTTGCAAACAACAAGATGAACTGCATCAATAAGTACACTCAATTTTGGAACTAAAACTGAAAAATCTTGACTGGATTTATTAAAATTTCCGGAAATTGAAATAAAATTTTTAGATGAATTCGTTAAATTTGCAGTCAATTCTTCGATATTTTTTGTACTATTTTGGATATTTTGTTTTGTGATTCCATCATTAACCTTTTCGGACATGGACTTGAAATTAGCAGTTGTTTTTTCTAAATTTGCCATACCATTTTTTAAACTGGTTGTTGAAGAGTGAATATTTTCTCTATTTTCATCTAAAATATCAGTTACAAGATTAAACATTTCCGTTAAAGAATCCGTTGTTTTCTTTGCAGAACTCAATAAATCACCGCCCTTTTCTGACAAATCATCTAAGTGTGCTTGGTTAATATCCGAAATTCCACTGAACGTAAAACCGGACTCTCCTTTTATTGTATCGCCGGTTGAAATATATTTCAACATTGGAGAAGCGGGATAAATCAAATCCACATACTTTGTATCTTCATTATAATTTTTAATTCTCGCTGTGATATTTTTAGGAAGTTGAAGCCCACGTTGATTAAGCGTTATGTATAAATAAGTCGTTTTAAAATCCTTAGAAATCTTTAGCTTTCTTGTTGTACCAAGTTTGTAACCCTTATAATAAACACCCATTCGGGATGGCATTGGATCCATTTTATTGAACTCTGCTCTGATATAAGTATGAGTTAAAAAGGACCAAAGACAATATAACCCTGAAGACACTAATATTAAAAATAATACAATTTTACCCGTTGTAAGATTTGACATAAAATCATTATTTTAATAACTTGAATTTATGTAAATTAAACAGAAAGATTAGCCCATAATATTTTGAAAAGTCTTATGGATTTTAACGTTGTGAACTCTTATATAATCAACTTTTTCTTTCATCAAAATACTATCTAATGCAAGAGTATAAATATCTTTCTCTTCATTTGTAGCATTCGGCATACCGAGTAAACTTTTACGAGATACTCCAATCAAAATAGGACATCCGATAGTTTTTAATTCCTTCCAACGGCTTAGGATTCCAAAATTATGTTCTTTCGTTTTACCAAAACCAATTCCGGGATCAATTATAATATTTTCTTTTTTTATCCCTTTTGAAAGGGCTAAATCAACTTTGTTTTTTAAATTTATAAAAATTTCATCCATCAAGTTGCAATAATGCGGAGATTTTTGCATATTTTCAGGATTACCTTGGGAATGTTGAATAATAACCTTTACATCAGGATTATTTGATAAAACATCTACCATTTTTTCATCATAATCAAATCCGGAAACATCATTTATAATATCTGCCCCCAGTTCAATACATTTTTGAGCCACTATCGAACTTCTAGTATCAATGCTGATAGGAATTTCGATATTTTCAGATTTTATATATTCTAAAATTGGGATAAGTTTTTCTAATTGAGACTCGGCAGAAACAGGTGTAGAATAAGGCTTTGTAGATTCAGCACCAATATCAACTACATCCGCCCCATCTTCAATCAACTCGTGCAAATGTTTAACAGATTTTTCAAAATCATAAAATTCTCCGCCATCTGAAAAAGAGTTCATTGTAACATTCAATACACCCATAATTTTAGTTTTAGCGGGACTTTTCACAACTAAAACTTGTTGTTCTAACATTTGACCTAAAATTTTCAAACCAAAAGGTTGAGCTTGAAGTTTTTTAGAAATTTTAATAATTTGAGAATAACTTCCGCCAAGAATACAGGAAGAATTTTCAATTTTGCCCGTAATAACTTCTCTATGAGTGCCACAATCCGCACCTACAGAAATTGCGGTCTGTTTTAATATATTAGCTTGAGCAGGACTCAAATTAAAAATTTTAAAATTCTTATACTCAAATTTACTTTTTGCGAAATGTGTATAAGTTTTATCAAAGCCTATATTTTTTAACTCTTGTTCTATATCTTCAGTTACAAGTTCTTTCAATAAAAAATCGTGCATAATTGAAGTTTAGCACGATTTCTTACATTTAACAATTTTTATTTCATTTAGTGGGAATATTTGCTATACTGATTTTTTAAATCATTGAACGCCAATTCTCCGTTTTCAATAGCTCTATTTACACCGGAAATCAATACAAATACAGCAAGGATACCACCAAATCCGGAAGCAATACCTTTAATAACCGGACTTTTTATAACTGGACCAAGAATTTTGCTATCTTTCCATTTTGAAAAGAATTTTATCGCATCACCTTTAAACATTTTATAATGTCTTTTGAAAGAAGCTGCAAGACCTTTAGATTCTTTGATTGTACGACTTGTACCTTGCATTACATTCTGAGTAGTTTGCATCATAGATTGAAGAGTACTTTCACCTTGTTGTAAGCCTCTTTTACTAGCCATTCTACTAGCCTTTGCAGCAAACCCTGTACCACCAACAGCAGTTGCAACATCTTGAGCTTTTTCTTTTTTATCTCTATCTACCGGTTGGTTCACACGAGGTTTGGATGTAAAACTTATAGCTTGAACACCTGTCATGATTACACTTCCTCATCATCATATTGATCATTTATGTAATCTGCTTCATCAGCATAATCATTAACAGAACGTCCGGAATCAGCTTTATCTCCGCCTCTTGCAGCGGTATAAGCACCACCTAAACCGGCAGCAACACCTAATGTTTTAGAAGTGGCACCAGCAACTTTATCATAAGTATCTCCAGACAACTTGCCTGTATATTTTAAGAATAAATCTTTTGCAGTTCCACAGATATATTTAACACCCTTAGAAAGTTTTTTAACACCTTCAATTACGGCATGTCCAAATTTATTTGCATCCATTTTTTCAACGAATTTAGATTTTGCTAAAACGTCAACTTTTTCAGCCGCAAAATTACTAATAGCTTTGAAGCATTTGCCAATAGCAGCAATCACAGGTTTAGCCATTTTAGTTAATTTTGTAAAAAATTTCATTACTTTTGGAGATTTTAGCATACTGGCACCTTTAGAAGCACCCCAAGCTACGGCCCAACCTTCTAGGATACCTTCAGATGCAACTTTGCACACTTTAGCCCCTTTTTTCATTCCTTCGGGAATATTTTCATCATCAAGAATTTCATTAAACTCTCGCTGCTTGTCCTGATAATATCTCTTTTTTGCTTCGTAAGTTTCTTGATCTACGAGTGTCTTTTCCCCTCTGAATGCAGTATTTGTGAAGTTTGGCTGAATCGTTAACATCCTATTTCTCCAATAATTAAAATAAATTCCAATCGTATAATACGAGTGAATATTATTTTTTGCTATCACACTAAAATTTAATTAACAAAATTTTACAAAACGTACCAACTACATTATGCCATGTTTAATTAGTTTTGTAAAGTGTTTTTCGCACCTTGGAATGAATTTCTTTTGATAAATTCTCTATCTATTTTATTCAAACAATCAAGTTTTGCCCCCAGCCATCTTGGAGCTATTAAATTTTTCTTCAACCCATTACCGGCAAGTCTATGTATAGTAGTTTCCGGCGGCAAAATTTCAAGAAAATCACAAACAAGCTGAACATATTCTTCTTCTGACATGAAATCAATTTCTTTGTTTTCATAAAGTCTAGCAAGTTTAGTATCATTCAATGCACAAAGCATGTGGATTTTAACCCCATCAACTTTTAATTCTGCAAGTTTTTCTGCTGTTTGCAAAATTTCATCTCTAGTTTCCCAAAGTCCGAAAATCACATGAACACAAACATTTATTCCACATTCTTTTGTTCTTTCATAAGCATCCAAGAAACAATTAAAATCGTGTCCTCGGTTAATCTTTAACAAGGTTTTATCATGAATAGATTGCAATCCATACTCAACCCAAGTGTAATAATCTTTTGAAATATCTGAAATAAGTTTTAATTTGTCCTTCTCTACGCAATCCGGGCGAGTCCCAATAGAAAGACCAACAATATCAGGATGCTTTAAAGCAGATTTATAAATCTTTTCAAGCTCATTTACCGGTCTATAAGTATTTGTATATGCTTGAAAATATGACATAAATTTTTCAGCTTTGAATCTATCGTGAAGAGTTTTTGCTCCAACGTTAACCTGTTCTTCAATAGACAAAAGATTAGAATGTGCTTGAGAAAAACTTCCCCCTTCATCACAAAAAATACAACCTCCAGTGGATATTGTACCATCCCTATTGGGACAAGAAAAACCGGCATCAATCGTTATTTTATAAACTTTTGCACCAAATTTATTCTTCAAATATGCACTAAATTGGTTGTATCTTTTGTTTGTATTATTAAAAAACATTTTTATTTTTGTTCGTCTTCATCGTTATCATAAATTGGATAAACATAGTGTTCACCGCAATTTGGGCATACAACTTCTTGTTGCTTTCCATCTTCTAATTTCGCTACTTCAAATAAACATTTACATCCTGATTGAACACATCTTACAGCCCAAGTTGGTCTGATTAATCTTGCCATAATTTTAAACCCTCATATCTAATCTTACTTCTTCAAGTCTAACACTTATTATATAATCTTGCAACAGTTGAAATAATCTGTTACAATAGTAAGAAAGAGTGTTATTATTTTTATGGAGTTGGTTATGAAATTTAAACTATCAAAATTGTTCTTGGCGTTATTTTTAGTTGGTTGTACGATTGGTGCTGTTTTTGCTACAAGTACGGAGTATAAAGAAAGAGAGATACCATTAGCTTGTAGTCCTGACTCTACTATTACTTTGACTTATAAATTCCGTTCAAAAGCTGATATTTCTAAAGAAATGAAAGATTATATTTGTTCAGATAATACCGAAGGTCTTGCTAAGTTATCAAGAGCAATAGCAAAATATCCTAATGAAGCAGCATTATATATGGAGCGTTCAACAGTATATTTTTCTACTTATAATACTCAAAGAGGAGCTACCGCTTTAGAATCTAGAAATCAGGCTAAAAACAAAGCTCTTGCGGATGCAAAAAAAGCTATCAGTTTAGATCCAAGTAATGAAAAATACTATTCTAATCTTAGTGAAATGTATTTTTCATCTTTTGATTATAAGAATGCAAAAATCTACAATGACAAAGCTAGGGAATTAAAAAAGACTGCCGTTAATACTGCACTTAAGTGTGCAATCGATCTTAAATTAAAAGATCCGAACGCTAGCTTAAAAAGATTTCAGTGCCCAGAAGCTATGAAATACGAAGACAGTGCCCAGAAGCTATGAAATACGAAGAATAGACAATTTGATTTGATATTGGGATGATGGTTTGTTCTATTTGTAAACTTCGTCATCCCAGTATTCAAGTTCTAATTTTCCTACAATGATTGTATCTCCGTTTTGGACTCCTAGATGTTTTAATTCTGCCATAATGCCCATACTTATCATAATATTTTGGAATCGAATAACTTGTTCCGTGCTTCTTGGGTCTGTAACTTGAGATATTCTCAAAATTCTACCACCATCAACAAGATAAGTGTTTTTGTTCAATTTGTGAACTTCCCACCATCCATCGTCATTGTTTGTTGCTTCTAAATCTTCTTCAACAATTACGTCAACTGTTGGCTTTTCGATGGAATTAACGTCTTTTTCAAGTTCGTGTTTTAATTTATCCAAGTTTTCTCCTGTTACGGCAGAAATACAAAAGACTTCAATACCTAAATCTTTGAACTGTTTCTTTAACTCTTCAAGTCTTTCAGGTTCTATTGAATCAATTTTGTTAATCGCAACAACCTGATGAAGTTTTGCTAATTTTTCAGAATATTTTTCAAGTTCTTTATTAATAATATTAAAATTATTGATAGGATTTTCTTCCGTTCCATCAACAATATGTAACAAGAAACGACATCTTTCTACGTGTCTTAAGAAATCATGTCCTAATCCTACTCCTTCGGATGCACCTTCAATTAATCCCGGAATATCGGCAATTACATATCCATCGCCTGTTGATTTTCGAACAACACCTAGATTTGGAATAATTGTTGTGAACGGATAATCTGCAATTTTAGGTTTTGCAGCAGACACTCGACTAATAAATGTTGACTTACCTGCATTTGGCATACCTAAAAGTCCTACATCTGCCAATAATTTTAATTCTAATTGCAAATCTCTTTCAATTCCTGGTTCTCCCGGTTCACAATACTGTGGAGCTCTATTTTGCGGGGTACAGAAGTGAGTGTTACCTCTTCCACCTCTTCCGCCTTTTGCAACAAGAACCTTTTGTTCATGATGGGTTAAATCAGCAATTACATTTCCTGTTTTTAAATCTTTTACAATCGTGCCAACAGGAACTTTTAAATACAAATCTTTAGCACTTTTACCGTGCATACTCTTTTTAAAACCATTTTCGCCATTATTAGCCTTAAAAATTGAACGATAAGTGAAATCTAACAAAGTGGAAAGTCCTTCATCTGCGATTAAGTAAACACTACCGCCATTTCCGCCATCGCCACCTGCCGGCCCACCTTTATCTACAAACTTTTCACGGCGCCAAGCAACAACACCGTTACCGCCTTTGCCTGATGATATTTTAATTTTCGCTTTATCTATAAATTGCATAATATAAATCCTTTTTACCTTATAATACTATGAATATAATATTTTTGGAATATTTGGTTATGCATTATTACAAAGCGAAACTTTAAACTTCTTCTGGTAGGTATAGAGTGTTCTTTTTCAGGATTTCCCTTGTGTGTTCGTAACAACAACTATGTTTTGTTAATTGTTGATATTCTCGCACGATATTCAAAACATCATCAACAGATAGTCTAATAATCCGACGTTCATTTTCAATAATTTTTGCCATAAAAAATACTTCCTTTCTTTATTCAAAGTGTCGGAAGTATTTTTACAGTTCTTTAATATATCATTAGTTAGGTGTAAAAATTTTAGATAAGATAAGAACAGATAACTTATAAAAGTTATCTGTTCTTATTCTTTTACTTTTTAATATGTTTCTGAACTGAGGCATAAATATTTGGACATTTGTCTCTAAAGACGTTTTCACCATCAACCTCATTTCCGTTAGGGTCATAATAATGAGCTACACCTTTAGAGAATGTTGCATAGTAACCATTTTTACCTCTAATAGTTTGACCTCCGGCACCTCTAGAGGTTGATGCGTTAGTATATGTTCCACCATTTCTAGAAGAATACGTTACTTTGCCGTTATCTGAATCATGAGATGAACTTTTTACATACTTTTGTTTAATATATTTTATACTTGGAACATCTAGTTTATCCCAATCGGCATTAGCCTTAACGGTACCGTCTTTATTAAATACACTTGGGTTATTATGAGCAAGTTCTTTTGTTAATGCCTCTCTATCTGCACCACTTAAATAATCCATTTTACCACTTAAAATTTTCTTCATAGCTTCAGTTGCAGATTTACATTGATTTAATTTTAGACTTTTACCTTCGGCATGTTGAGTATCAGCACGGTACCAACCCCCTGGGACATGGACTTTTCCGGAGCCTTTATTACCTGATTTTCTAACACTTGCAGAACTTACACCCTGAGGAGTGTCATCTCCGGCATTAGTAGCTGGTGTTGGACCATTTCCAGTATTAGTTGTTGTTGCCGGTGTAGAATTACCAACTCCAGCCTGAGTTGCAGTTCCATTGCCAGTTGCAGCAGGGGTATTTGTTGATGATGAAGTTGACGGAGAAGATGTAGTAGAACTTGTACCTGCACCCTGAGATGTTTCACCTTGGGATTTTTTTACTAATTCATCAAATGTCCCTTCCATAGAAGTTCCATCACCTTTTGACAATATATATTTACCATCACCTTTTGGCATTACATTATATTGAGAATAAATACCTTTTAACATTTGAGCTTCACTTGGATTAGCTGCCGTTGAAGTTGGTTGCATGCCTGCATTCAACATTCCGTACGTATTTGTACAACCACCACCAAAGCTAAATGGACTATAAGTTCCCATACCTAATGGATTAGTATAACCACCCATTCCATAAGACGGATATGTCATAGATTGATTTCCAAATGATTGTACAAATCTCTGAACGAATGGGAATTTTGTTAAACCTAAGGTTTGCATACCACGAGCCAAGAAACCCAACCCTCCAGAAATAGCACCCGTCCATAGAGAAACTTTACCAGCAGTTGTATCCCAAGGAGTGGTAGGTGCTTCATAAGTAACATTCATAGTATTCTGTTGGAAAATCGGTCCACATCCACCACTTTTCCAATTTACACCAGATCTTGTTTGTTGTGGTCCACGTGGGGTGTACCGTATTTGATCATTCTGAATACCGAAAGACATATGTGTCATAAGCTCATCCTCTTATTAGTTATCTTATATATATAAAGTATATATATTGTAGATAATTTCACATGTTTAGAAAATTTGTAATATTTCTTTACATATATTTAATAAGAAAGCAAAGAGTTTTTTGCCTTTAATTATGCTGTGGTGCGAAAAACGCACCACCACTATAATCTTTTATTTCTTCATAAATTTTGCAGCCGTACCTGCAGCACTTACTATTGTGTTTCCGGTTTGAAGCATATTTGACCAAAGACCTCCTGAATTGGTTGCATTATAAGCGTTGTTATTATAATTATTACCAGAGGTTGAATTATTCATTGCTGCATTTGTAAAGTTCAAAATATTATTATTCATTGCGGCGTTCAAATTATTCAAGAACGAAATACTATTGATTCTATTACTCAATTCAGTACTATACAACTCATTTTGAGTAGAAAGTAATGTGTTACTTAAATCGGATACGGCTTGAGATCTTTTATCTGTTATTTCATTCAAATTATCCAAGAAAACAGAGTTATCCAAATTTCCAAAACGATTTGCAATATTATTTCTCAAATTTGTTTCCATAGGAGTATAAACATCATTTATTTGTTGAATACCTTGTTCTTTTATTGCATTCAACTGTTTATTCCACTCTTTTTTATTTTCATCGGTAATATCAAACAAACCGTTCAGAGAATCATACAAATTATTCTGAATTGAATTATATATTTTCTTTTCGGCATTTGACATATTGTAGCTGGAACCTACAACATTGTTATTTTTATCCCTCGTTGTGGATGCAACAGTTTTCCCATTTACTGTTATTGTTCCGGTTGAATATTCCGGATACTTTGATTTTTTACCCATAATAAATAGTTCCTTTCATACTCGGAAATATTTATTACTCATTTTTGGCTAGAATAGATACATTATACCATTTTTTTGAGATTTTGTAAATCAATAAATTTTATCTGTGTAAAAAGACCTACAAATCAATATTTTCACCGCACAATTGGCGTTTTGTAAGTTTTATTTGAAAATGATTTATTCTCGTATAATAATATAAGTATTATGGCAGATAAGATTAAAATAGTTGGAGCTAAAGAGCATAATTTAAAAAACGTATCGCTAGAAATCCCGAAAAATGAGTTAGTAGTATTTACCGGAGTTTCAGGTTCAGGAAAAAGTTCTCTTGCATTTGATACAATTTTTGCAGAAGGTCAAAGACGCTATATAGAAAGTCTTTCAACATACGCTAGACAATTCTTGGGACAAATGGATAAACCTAATGTTGAATATATTGACGGTCTTTCTCCTGCAATTTCTATTGACCAAAAATCAAAAAGCAACAACCCTCGTTCTACAGTTGGAACGATTACCGAAATTTATGATTATTTAAGACTTTTATACGCCAGAGTTGGTGTGCCATACTGCCCTGTTTGCGGAAAAAAAATTAAACCTCAAACATTAGATGAAATTGTTTCTAAAATTATCCAACTGGGAGAAGGCACTAAAATTCAAATTTTAGCTCCAATTGTTAGAGGTAAAAAAGGCGAATATTCCTCCCTATTTGAAGAATTAAGGCAAGAAGGATTTGTTAGAGTCAAAGTTGATGGCGAAATTTACAACCTCGATGAGGATGAAATTGAACTTGCCAAAACAAAAAAACATGATATTAGCGTAGTTGTTGATAGAATTGTTGTAAAAGAATCTGCTAGGTCAAGAATTGCTGATAGTGTACAAATAGCGTTAAAAAAATCTGACGGGATTATGATGGTTGATATTGTTGGAGATAAAGAAATTATCTTTAGCGAAAAATTAGCCTGTCCTGATTGTAATTTGAGTTTTGAAGAATTGACACCTAGAATTTTTTCATTCAATGCCCCATACGGAGCGTGTGAAAGATGTGCAGGCTTGGGTGCAGATTTTGTTGTTGACCCTGATTTAGTTGTTCCGGACAAAACAATTTCTCTTAACCAAGGAGCAATATACGCTTGGGCAACTCGAAGTGCAACAACCTATTATCACGATTTATTGAGTTCCGTATGCTCTGCTTACAATATCGATATGGATGTCCCATTTGAAAAATTATCTAAAAAAGAACAAGATATTATTTTATATGGTTCAGATGAAGCTATAAAAATCAGGGTAAAACAATTCGGAACAAGCCGTTATCAAACAAACATTCAACCTTTTGTCGGGGTAATCCCATTCCTAGAAAAAAGATACAATGATGCAGGAGGAGATTATTGGAGAGAAGAAATTGAAAAATTTATGGTTGCAAAACCTTGTCCAAAATGTGGAGGAGCTAGACTTAAACCATTCCCTCTTGCGGTTAAAATAAAAGATAAAAATATTTTTGATTTTACAAAAATGTCAATTGATGATGAGTTTCAATTTATTACAGACTTGTATCTAGACCTTACGGAGTATCAATTAAAAATTGCAAAACAAATTCTTGATGAAATTCGAGCAAGGTTAAAATTTCTAATTGATGTAGGTTTACACTACTTGGATTTAGCCAGAATGGCAGGCACTCTATCCGGAGGAGAATCTCAAAGAATCAGACTAGCCTCTCAAATCGGAAGTGGCTTGAGCGGTGTTTTGTATGTACTTGATGAACCTTCTATTGGGCTTCACCAAAGAGATAACGATATGTTAATCAAAACATTGTTCAAATTGAGAAATCTTGGGAACACTCTAATTGTTGTTGAACACGACGAAGATACTATTAGAAGTGCTGATTATATTGTCGATATTGGACCGAGAGCAGGAGTTGCAGGAGGAGAAATTATTGCCCAAGGTTCAGTTGATGATATTATCAAAGCAAAACGTTCTATCACAGGTAAATATTTAAGTGGCGAAAAACATATCCCAGTTCCAGATAAAGTTAGGGAAGGGAATGGTAAATTTTTGCAAGTTAAAAACGCATATTTAAATAACTTGAAAAATGTTAATGTAGATATTCCTCTTGGTAAGATTGTTATTCTAACAGGGGTTTCTGGGAGTGGAAAATCTACTCTTATGCAAGATTTGGTTTATGAATACGCTGTTCACAAGCTAAGAAAAAATAAACCAAAACCTCAAGGAATTGATGAAATATTAGGGTTTGAAAACATTGATAAAATTATTGATATTGACCAATCACCAATTGGAAGAACCCCTCGTTCAAATCCCGCTACATATACAGATGTGTTCACTCCTATCAGAGAACTTTTTGCAAAGACAAATGAATCTAAAATTAGAGGTTACAAACCAGGAAGATTTAGCTTCAATGTAAAAGGTGGAAGATGTGAAGCTTGTAAAGGGGATGGGCTTGTTAAAATTGAAATGAACTTTCTATCTGATGTTTATGTAAAATGTGATGTCTGCAAAGGAAAACGATACAACAGAGAAACTTTAGAGGTTAAATACAAGGGAAAAACAATTTCTGATGTATTGGATATGAGTGTACACGAAGCATTAGAATTCTTTGACAATATTCCGACAATCAAAAATAAACTTCAAACGCTTAATGACGTTGGACTTGATTATATGAAACTTGGACAAAGTGCAACAACTTTATCAGGTGGAGAAGCTCAGAGAATTAAATTAGCATCAGAATTAAACAAACGATCTACCGGTAAAACTTTATATCTTTTAGATGAACCTTCTGTCGGTTTACACTGGGCAGATTTGGACAAACTTGTTAAAATTCTCCAAGCGTTGGCAGACCAAGGAAATACAATATTAATGATTGAACATAATCTTGATTTGATAAAAATAGCAGACCACATCATAGACCTTGGACCAGAAGGCGGAGTTGAAGGAGGACAAATTGTAGCCGTTGGAACTCCGGAAGATATTATGAATTGTAAAGAATCTTATACAGGAAAATATCTAAAAAAATATCTGAAAAAATCTTGATATTATTGAATATTTGATATTTTTCAAAAAATTTGTTATTATGTTCTCAGGTATAGGGTGATATTATGAGGCAAAAATTTTTATATTTTGTTTTTTTAATATTATTGTCAGGAATGTTTAACCAAACATTCGCACAAACAGTTGCAGTTGAATCTTTATCAGATTTTTCTACAGCTAACCCACCGACATCAATTACCGTCAAATTGATTGAGCCATTAGAATTGTCTAATGATTTAACCCTAAATTCAGGAGTTATAATTCAAGGAGATTTAGTTGATGTAACAAGTCCCAAACGGCTAAAGCGTGATGCAAACTTCTCTTTTAAACCTAAAAGTTATACTGATGGAAATGGAGAACATAAAATCACGCAAGATGTAACTGCATCTTATACCGAACCAGTTGATAAAGGAAATTTAGCAAAAAATGCAGCTCTTGGAGTCGGAAGCTTCTTTGTTAAAGGTTTATCGATTGGATATGCCGCAGTCGAAGGGGCTGTAAAAAATGAAGAAGATAATAGGTTTAAATCATCAATAACCTCAGCATACGAATCCTCTCCATTTTCTTACGCAAATAAAGGTGAAGATTTAGAGATAAAAAAATCACAGTATTTTTACCTAAAATTTCCAAACTTAAATAAAAATAAAGATGACAAAAAGCAAAATTATACATATACTATAGAAAAGGAGTAATGAAAGATGAAAAAATTAATTATGGCATTTGCAGGACTTATTCTTTCTTTAGGATTGATGCAATCAGTTGATGCAAAAACAATTCAAGTTTCAGCATTAGAAGATTTTAATACCACTAACCCTCCTGCTGAATTACACGTTCAAATGAATGCTAATACCAGACTTGATTATGACTTGATGTTATTCCAAGGTTTTCAAGTTACAGGTAAAGTAGTTCCTCAAAACGGCGGATTCGTATTCATTCCGGTAAGTTATGTTAACTTCCAAGAAGATAGTTTACCTATCACAAAAGAATTTCCAGCAGTTTACAAAGGAAGAGCTGGTGTTATCAGACAAAACCAACCATTCTTCTTGGTATTTCCTGAAAATGGACCAGACACATTCCAATACTATGTTCCAAGTGTAAGCGATATGAACTAGTATTTCGCTAATAAAAGAATCTTTTTATTAAGAGGTAATTCAGTAAAAGAATTGCCTCTTTTATATTTTAGTATTTTTATATGATGTAAAAAACTCCTTAAATGTTAGAATTCAAAAGGTTAGAAGTATAAAATAGATGAGGAT
>CAKUTL010000005.1 GCA_934692295.1 uncultured Candidatus Melainabacteria bacterium | reverse complement strand
AAAGTATATCAGTATTTTTCAAAATTTACTCCGAAAGTATGCCGATTTTATCCAACTTGTTCTGAATATACAAAACAGGCAATTGAAAAATACGGCATACTAAAAGGCGGTTGGCTCGGAATCAAAAGAATTTGTAGATGCCATCCAGGAAACCCAGGAGGCTACGACCCCGTTCCATAAATTATATTTTTATCAGTAAAAATAAACTATCTTTTAGAGCTAGAACCTTGTGTTCAGTATCTTTTTTAAACATAAGAATTTCACCTTTATCAACTTTAAACTTTTGAGCATCAAAATGTAGTTCTATTTCTCCATCTACAACATAAACAGCAGCATCACTAACCGAAGTGTGTGTATCAATTATTTCATTTTTTTTAATAGAAACAGCAGAAAGACTACTGTCATCATGTTCCATTAGAACTTTGCGAGTAAAAGAATTCTCTTTAGATTCAATAATATCTTTAACTTTTTGAACATTGTAAAACATTAAATATCTCCTTTCGTTGATATGTTAATTAATAAATAGAAAAGCACAAACCACATTCCCCAATAGAGGAATAACGTATATAATCTATTGTCATTCAATAGGCAAAACAATATTGTCGGAATCTCTATCATAACGCTCTAGTGAGAAATGCTGAAACGAGCTCAGCATGACAAATTTGATTAGCTTTGCTCAGGATGCCCAAATTAATTACATAAAGAACTCCGTGCTTTAGTGCCTTAAAGCCTTTCGTAACGAACTTATTCCCCTACTATTTCCTTGTTCCTTATTTCCTTTTAAACCTAAATCTCGTGGCGGCCTTCAATTGCTTTTGCGATAGTAATTTCATCAGCATATTCCAAATCAGCCCCAACAGGTAGGCCAAATGCAATTCTTGAAACCTTTATTCCAAAAGGTTTAATAAGTTTTGTCAAATATAGACTCGTTGCTTCACCTTCAACAGAGGGGCTTAATGCCAAAATAACTTCTTTCACTTCATCATTTGTCAAACGGTTCAACAACTCTTTTATCCGAATATCATCAGCTCCAATTCCATCCATTGGAGAAATTAAACCTTGCAAAACATGATACAGTCCCTTAAATTCATTCGTTTTTTCAATCGCAATCAAATCTTTAGTTTCCGCAATTACGCATATAGTTGACCTATCACGTTGAGAAGAAGAACAAATCTCGCAAGGACTAGTTGCAGAAAGATTAAAACAAATCTCGCACGTATGGGTATTTTGTTTTGCATCTATAATAGCTTTTGCAAAATTTTCAACCTCTGGCATTGGCATTCTCAACAAGTGAAAAGCCATTCTTTGTGCAGACTTTGGTCCAACCGATGGAAACTTTTGAAATTGTTCAATTAATATCGCTATGGATTTCGGATAAATCATAAATATAAACCTCTTCTCAAAACTTAAAAAAGAAGTCCTCCCTTTGTGGAAGGACTTACTTCATAAAAAAACTATTTGAATAGTCCAGGAATTTTCAATCCGCCTGTTAACTGAGACATTCTTGATTCCATTTCAGCTGAAGCCTTTTGGCTTGCTTGTGTCATTGCTTGAGTGATAATATCTTCAAGCATTTCAACTGTTTCAGAATCAACTGAAGAGGGATTTTCAGGATTGATTGCTTCCGGTTTTAATGAAATTGATTTGAATTTACCTTGACCATCAAAAAGAACTTTTACTGCTCCACCAGCAGATTCACCGGTAATTTCAAGATTAGCTAATTCTTCTTGCATTACACCAGCTTTCTTCTGAACATTTTGAACTTGTTTCATGATATTCATTAAATCCATACCCATAATTTCTTTCTCCTTAAGTCTGTTATAATCTACCTTTTTTTCTCGTACCTTTTATTATACAATAAAAATATGGAGAAGAAAACATATTTACAAGAATCTGTAAAAAACGGGCGACTAATGCGATGGAACATTATGCCGCTAAAGGTCTATATTGCACCTATGAAATTCTACTCTAAACAAGGTCAGGATTTGAAATACCGCCAATTTGTTAAACGAGCTTTGGACGAATGGCATAAGGTTTCAAATGGTAAAGTTTCATTTATAATTGTTGATAATTTAATGAGCTCTAACATCAATGTAGATTGGAAAAGGGTAGAACGTCAAGCTCTTGGTCACTGCTATTTTCAATACGACAAGGCAAACAGACTATTTAGTGCAGAAGTCGCAATCGGATTAACAGAAGGACTTGTACACGCAGATTATATGGACGAAGAAGAAGTTTATCACACAATTCTTCACGAGATAGGTCATGCGGTAGGTTTGGGGCACAGTCCATTCAAAAAAGATATTATGTACACTCCGCACCAAAAAGGGATTATGCACACAGGAGAAGGAGATAGACTATCAATAAACTGGCTATATACCTTTCCTCAAGGGAAAACAGTTGCAGAAATTGCATCTAAATATGGGGTTTCTGGAAGCGATATTGATGAAGTTGTTTCTCGTATAATTTCAAAACAAGCAAAAACAGATTTTGAAAAAGTGAAAGATACGATTGCCCCTCAAGAGCAAAGAAATCTATTGGATGAATCTGAAAACATCGCAAATTTGAGAAAGTATCACATGACTCTTCAAAATATTAAAATATCCAATGATTTAACAGAACAGATCAGAAAGCATTACAGAGATATAAATAGGAAATAAATAATGAAAAAAAAATATATAATTACTGTAAGTTTATTATTATCAGTGTGTGGTGCCGGTTATTGTGCAAATAAATATTACTGTCCTGAATCTGACGGTTCTTATTATGGATTGCGGGATGTGTATAATCCGAAAGAAAACTGTAGTGAGTTTAATGATGAATTTTTTGGTAAGGATGCTTATAGAGTATGTTTAGCAACTATTAAAATAGCAAAACAAAAATATCTGCAAGGAAAATGTGAGCCAATAATAGTAAAAACGCATTCGTTTGGTTCATGTGAAGGGGAAGTCGAAATTGCTCAAAAATCAAAAAGAGTTTTATCATATTATACTCATGGTGGTCCTTGTATGGATAAATTAGAGTCACTTTATAAGAATTATAAATTTTAAAATGTAACAAACTTAACCCATTTTTGCCAAGATGGATTTTTTATGTATAATAGAATTGATAGATAGATTTGTTTCTATCTTTAGGGATATAAGAAGGTATATAATATGACAGTTCAAGATTGGTTTGAAAAGCGTAAAGAGGCACAAATTCAACGTAGAGCATTGGAAGCAAGGGTAGAAATTGAAGCAAACCCTGACTTATGGACTAAATGTGTTCATTGCGATGCTCAATTACTAAAGAAGGATATTGAAGATAACAATATGGTATGCCCTGTTTGTGATTATCACTTCAGAGTTAATGCAAGAACCAGAATTAAGCAATTATTTGATGATGGCTCTTTTGAAGAATTATTTACAGATATAAAACCAACAGACCCGTTGGAATTTGTTGATACAGAAAGCTACAAAGATAGAATTGAAGCAGCACAGAAAAAAACTGGACTAAATGATGCAGTTGTTACTGGTCTTGGAACAATTGATGGTCACAAAGTTTCTTGTGCAGTTATGGATTTTGACTTTATGGGCGGATCAATGGGTAGTGTTGTAGGAGAAAAAGTTACTCGTGCAATGGAAAAAGCCATTGAATTAAAACTTCCAGTTTTAGTTATAACTTCTTCTGGCGGAGCTAGAATGCAAGAAAGTGCATTGAGTTTGATGCAAATGGCAAAAACAGCTTGTGCTTGTGCAAAACTTGATGAAGCTGGATTGTTATATATCAATTTGATTACAGATCCGACTTTTGGTGGTGTTACTGCCAGCTTCGGAACATTAGGCGATATTATCGTAGCAGAACAAGGTGCAAGAGTAGGTTTTGCAGGTCGAAGAGTTATTGAACAAACAATCAGACAAAAATTACCCGCAGATTTCCAAACTGCTGAATATTTGATGAAGTATGGTCAGGTTGATGTTGTTTCATCTCGTAAAGATTTGAAAGCCACATTAGCAAATATTTTGGCTATGCACGAATAAGGAGAAACATTAATGGCTACAGCTTTAGATTTTGAAAAACCAATATTGGAAATTCAAGAAAAAATTGAGGAACTAAAAAAAATGAGTTTGGAATCTGGTATGGATTTAAATAAAGATATAGAAACATTGGAACAAGAAGCAGAAGATTTCAAAAAAGAACTATTTGCAAACCTTGACCCTACGCAAAAAATGCAGATTGCAAGACATCCTGAACGTCCAAAATTTTTGGATTACGTAAATCTAATGTGTACTGATTTCGTAGAACTTCACGGAGATCACGTTGGAACAGATGATAGAGCAATCGTTGGGGGATTGGCAAAACTTGACGGCAAACCAGTAATGATTATTGGAACAATGAAAGGAAAATCTACAAAAGAAAACCTTGAATATAACTTTGGGATGCCACAACCAGAAGGTTACAGAAAAGCGTTAAGATTGTTTAAACACGCAAACAAATTCAATATTCCGATTGTTACTATCATTGATACTCCAGGAGCTTACCCAGGAATTAGTGCAGAAGAACATGCTCAAGGGGCTGCAATTGCAATGAACCTTAGAGAAATGGCTAAATTAAGCGTTCCTGTTGTTGCAATTATCACAGGTGAAGGCTGCTCAGGTGGAGCTTTAGGCTTAGCAGTTGCCAACAAAGTTTACTTACTTGAACACGCTTATTATACAGTAATTTCCCCGGAAGGTTGTGCTTCAATCTTGTGGAGAGATGCATCTAAGAATTTGGAAGCCGCAACAGCTCTAAAAATTACGGCTCCACACTTGTTAGAATTTGGAATAATCGATGGAGCAATAAAAGAACCTACTCGTGGAGCTCATACAGATTATGAAATGATGGCTTCTGAAATGAAGAAAACTATATTAGAAGCATTAAATGAATTATCTGGTATGTCTGGCGAAGAATTGAGAACTCAACGCTACGACAAATACAGAAAAATGGGTGCTTTTTTAGAAGGTTAATTATAAAAAACTCTAAATATAGGATAAATTATTTAAGGCGGAATGTTTGTTCCGCCTAAATTATATAAAAGGATAGATATGGATAAAAATTATTTTGAATTAAGACTTAAAATTAATCCCGAGATGGAAGATTTGATTGCGGAAATTTTCTTCGATAACTTTGACTGTGAGGGCGTTGTTTTAGCTGAAGAAACATACAAAGACCTTGAAATGATTTCTACAACAGAAGGAACTCTAAAAATCTTCTTAAAAGACGATGATTCAACAACATTTGAAGATATGAAATATGATATAGAAAATGTTTTAGATTTATATAGAGAAGAATTTCAATCTAGAGGCTTAACAGACGAAGAACTGGGAAGTTGGGATTTTGAATTAGAAGAAAAAAAGACTGAAGATTGGTCACAAAAATGGAAAGAAAAATGGGATGTAACCCACGTTACAGATAAAATTGCTGTTGTGCCAGATTGGATAGATTATAAACCAAAAGAAAATGAAGTTATTATTAAACTTGAGCCAGGATGTGCTTTTGGAACTGGTACACACCAAACAACTCAACTTTGTATGAAAGCCCTTGAAAAATATATGAATAAGGGGGACAAAGTAGCTGATATTGGTATGGGTTCTGGGATTTTATCAATTCTAGCTAAAAAATTAGGGGCTACATCGGTTTACGGTTGCGACACAGATGATACCGTTATTGAAGTTGCAAAAGAAAATGCCAAGAAAAATGGGATAAAAGTATTACAAGAACATTACCCTCCCCTTGAGGGAGGGTCGAAATTTTTAATTTCGGGGTGGGGTACTAAACATAAGTTTCCATCCAAAAATATTCAACTTGCAAAAAATTTAAGAAATAACTCTACAAAACCAGAGCAAATATTGTGGCAATATTTAAGAAATTCACAACTTGAAGGTGTAAAATTTCGCAGACAACAACCAATTGGTTCTTATATTGTAGATTTTATGGCTGCTCAAGAAAAAATTATTATAGAGTTAGATGGTGGACAACATAATGAGAATTTAAATATTCAGATGGATAAAATTAGGGATGAATATTTAGCTACACAAGGTTATACAGTTATAAGATTTTGGAACAATGATATTTATAACAATATTGAAGGTGTATTGTTGAATATTAAAAATATAATAAATAACCCCACCCGAAAATCAAAGATTTTCACCCTCCCTCAAGGGGAGGGTAATATTCCTAATGTGCCCAATATTGCCATTGACGGAGTGTATTTTGAACTTGGCTCAGCCGATAAAGTCAATGATAAATTTGATTTTGTTTGTGCAAACATTTTACACTTCGTACTTGCAGAAATTATGGGGGATTTAAAAAATCTTATGAAAACAGGTGCGATGATGTCTTTGAGCGGAATTTTAGATGAAAAGAAACAAATGGTAATTGATGCTTACGAAAAAGAAAATCTTGAACTTGTAGAAGAAATTCATCAAGACCAATGGACATCATTTGTTGTAAAAAGAATTGATTAATTGATAATTATAGGAGAATAAAAATGTCAAAAACAGCGATAATTATACCAGCCAGATACGGCTCATCAAGATTAGAAGGTAAACCTTTATTAAAAGTTGCAGGCAAATCTGTGATTCAATGGGTTTACGAAAAAGCTCAACAATCAAAACTTGCGGATATGATTATCGTTGCAACAGATGACCAAAGAATTTTTGACGAAGTGAAATCATTCGGCGGAGAGGTGGAAATGACTTCTGTAAACCACAAATGCGGTTCAGATAGAATTATGGAAGTTGTTTCAAGACACCCAGAAATCTCTTATATCTGCAATCTTCAAGGCGATGAACCTCTTATCAAACCAGAAAGCATAGATGAGGTTATCAAAAACGTAAAAGAAGATGACTTGGCAGATATTTCAACATTGGTAAGAGTTTTGACTGATGAGGAAGAAATTAATAACCCAAATCTTGTCAAATGCGTAAGAGATATTAATGGATTTGCTTTGTATTTCTCTCGTTCAAAAATCCCTTATGAAAGAAATACTGGCATTGCAACTTTCTACGGCCATTTGGGAATTTACGGATATAAAAGAAAAGCATTAGAAGCAATGACAACTCTAGCTCAAACACCACTGGAAAAGACTGAAAGCCTAGAACAGTTGCGAGCATTAGAAAACGGTATGAAGATTAAAACATCGGTTGTTGATTTTGTACCAGTTGGGATTGATACAAGAGAAGACCTAGAAAAATTTAAACAAATTGTTGAATCAAAACTTGGTAAAAACTAAAATCTGCTCTTGCTTTTTTTTGTAAATTAGTGTAACATAATGTTATAAAAATACAAAAAAATATATAAAATTTAATATTTTTTATTTTTTTGAAGTAAGAATTGGTGTAAGATTTTGTAAAGTAAGGAAAAGACTATGTCAGAAAATATGGAAATGTCTAATGAAACAGAAGATCGTCAACGCATCCTTTTAGCAGATGACGAATCTAGTATAAGACGTATTTTGGAAACTCGTTTAAAAATGGCTGGTTACGATGTATATACCGCACAAGATGGGGAAGAAGCAGTTGCTGCTTTTAACAAATACAATCCAGATTTGGTTGTACTAGATGTTATGATGCCAAAAATGGATGGTTATGGAGTAACAAGAGAAATCAGAAGATCATCAGATGTTCCAATTATTATTTTGACAGCTTTAGGTGATGTATCTGAAAGAATTACAGGTTTAGAACTTGGTGCAGACGATTATGTAATCAAACCATTCAGCCCTAAAGAATTAGAAGCTAGAGTAAAAGCAGTTCTAAGACGTACAAATAACAGAGAAATGGTAACACCTTCAGGGAAAGTTACTAAAAATGTTATCACAACTGGTAATATCAAAATTGATACAGCTCGTCGTCAAGTATATAGAAAGAATGAAAGAATTAGACTTACAGGAATGGAATTCAGCTTGTTAGAATTACTTGTTAATAACTCAGGACAAGCATTCTCAAGAAATGAAATCTTGCAACACGTATGGGCTTATCCACCAGATCATAGAATTGATACTCGTGTAGTTGATGTTCATATTTCAAGATTACGTTCAAAATTAGAAACTGATCCTGCAAATCCAGAACTTATCCTAACTGCAAGAGGTATCGGATATATGTTCCAAAGAATTAACTAGATTAAAAAGGCTCTTAACAGAGCCTTTTATTTTACTTAAGGAGAACAATTTTGACATGTTAAACGGATTATTTAGAAATTCTTCAGATAGAGAACGATTACCACTAGGAGTTCAAATTGCAGTGATAGCGGTAGTTCTTTTGTTTTTTGGATTAACAATTGAAATAGATAAAACCATGACTTGCAAAAATCAATATAGCTATTGTACGGTTGAAAGTCATAATTTTTTTAAGATGAAAAAATCAAAAAGGTTATTTATACCTAAAAGTGTGGACTACGTTAACATTGATAGCTATGAAAAAACAATCAGAAGAAAACATCATTATAGTCGAGTAGAAACAAGATATCAAGTAAACTTAGTTGACAATAACGGAAACAAAATCCCTGTATTTGATGATTATATAGCTGTATGGCAAGCAGAAAAATCAAGAGATTTAATACAAAAATGTATTAAAGAAGGCTCATATCCTTGCGTAGTTAAGAAATAAAATATCCTCTTGATTTTGAAACTGTTTTTGCTAGAATAGAGTTAAGCGAAATGGCGGAAGTCGTCAAGTGGTTAAGACCTCGGATTGTGGTTCCGATATGCGTGGGTTCGAATCCCATCTTCCGCCCCATTATTAGAATTAGCACCTTCGGGTGCTTTTTTATTATAAATGATAAGGGTTTTCAGGGTTCGGACATAGTAAAAGATATGTTGTTTTTATTTTTTATGAAATGCACTCATAAATGCAGTACCTATAATCCCTATAAATAACCCATGCAGTCCAATACCCAAGATTGCCGATAAACACGAAATAACTTGTCCTAACGGCGTAACTGCGGTTACATCACCATATCCTACAGATGTGAATGTGGCAACTGTAAAGTAAAAAGTTTTAGGAATAGATGAAAATACTTCAGGCTGTGCCGAATTTTCTGCAAAATACAATAATATTGAAGATACCAATATTCCACAAAAGAAAATTGAAAAAGTTATTATCAACTCTTCTTTTTTGAGCTTGAAAGCATTTATAATATTATTCATTGCATTTGTATATCTGTTAATTTTCAAGATTCTCAAAAGTCTAGATAATCTGAAAATTCTTAATATTAATGTATTAACTGTAAAACAACTTAAATAATATGGAAGAACAGCAATTAAATCAATCAACATCATTGGTTTGAAAATATCTGTCCATTTATTTGAACTTACAACTCGAAGCACATACTCTACTGAAAATATGATTACGGATACTAATTCAAAAACTTTGGTAAAAACGGCAAAATGACTATGAAATGACTGCATTGTATCCATAATGAAAATAATGAGATTTAATACAATCAAGGTGATAATAGCCTTTTCTGATTTTTCCAAAATTATATTTATGTTTTCTTTAATATTCATTTGTATAATCCAATATTTCTGGCGATTCATTGCGTTTATCTGTAATTTCAATGTCAGGATTTATGATTTTTAATCCTTTTACAAAATTTTCCAAAACGGTTTCGTTTGAGCAAAGCCAATTTTCCCCTAAAAAAGAAAATTGAATAAACCTACTACAAACTCTTTATTCCAATTACACTTCCTCTATTCTTCTTATTAAAACATGAAATAGTAAAACATTGTTATTTTTTTATAAATTTTAATATTTATTTGAATCTAGTAAATTCCTTTATGAAATACAAATGCAATTTGACAAACTCAATGACATATAGCTAGCAAATTATTTTTTTATGGGTTTTAGAACAAACGGAATAAATAAAATGACAGGAGTAATATTTCATGGAATGTAATTTAAACAACAATTATTCAAGTGTATCTTTCGGAGCAATAAAAACAGTTAGCGGCGGAAAAGACCTTTTAAATAAAGCTCTCAAAGCAACTGAAAAATTAGAATTCAACAAACTTGTAGATGCTCAAAAGTCAAATCCGGTAGATGTATATTTGGCTCAAAGAACAGAAAAACGTCTAGCAGGCTGGACTGTTTTTGAAGATAAAAACACCAAAGAATATCACAGAAAAGATTACACACAAAGAGTCTTATTTGATTCTCCAATGGATTTTGTAAAAAGACTCTGCAAAAAAGCAGATGAGCTTAAAACAAAACATTTTGACAATACACCTAATGTTGAATTAAATATTTAACATCAAAATCCATAAAACTTTTGAAAACCTCTTGCAATATATTCTTTTTATGCGAGAATAAATTATGGATATAAAGTGTAATTTAAACAATTATTATATGTCGTCAAGACGAACTCCACAATCTTGTGTGTTCAAAGGTTCAGAGCGAACTTTGCAGGTTAAACCGAGGATTGAAGCGAGTAAAAATCAAGATATTTATGTGAAAAGACCAGATGCGGTAAAAAGTGCGTCTGGTCTTTCCCATATAAGAAAAGTTATTAATGCAATAACAACCTATGGCAAATCATACAAAAAGAATATTATACATACATATGACCACAAAATCGTATTTGCCCTAATCGAAAAAGAATTATACGGTCGCCACTCAATTGACAGTTATACTCATGATGCAGACAAAATGATTTTATACCTTCTTGGATTTCCAAAATCATTCGTTTCTAAATTCCATAGAGAACATTCTGTCCATCACGTTGAAAGTGGCAAAAAGATGAATTTACGCAGTATGTTATGCGACAATATTGCTTCTTCCCCTGAGTTCAAACCAGAGAAAAAGAACTCACTTAGAGCCTATTATGCAAAATCTAAAGAGTTACAATCTGTTTCAGGATTTGGAGAAGTTTTGGTTAAATACAATTTTGGAGAAGACATCGACTTCAACAAAGTTAAACAACTAAAAGCTGTCAAATTTGAAGGATTAAAAGGTTTTGCAAGAGTAGCACTGAAAGCAATTTTACTAATGATATTTCCGCATTAAAATTATAAAAATCCCAACATAAGCGAAAATACTCTTCCAAACCAAATGACACAAAAATAAAACAACTTTGGAATAGTTGGGAATTTGTGGTATTATCGGAGGGAAGGGGATATATTTAATTATGGATAAGAAGAAGATTATAAGCATTGCTATAATATCAGTAACAATGATTGTTGGTATTGCGTTAAGATTATTATATCTACATACTGATTTATGGTATGATGAAGCATGCTCTTGGTTTACGGCAAAACAGTTATTTCCAATGGGAATAATGGGTAATTTATTAAATTTAGACTTGCAACATACACCTTTATATTTCTTTTTACTCCATCTATGGATAAAACTCTTTGGGGATAGCGAAATCGCAATGAGAAGTCTTTCATTACTATTTGGAATTGGGGCCCTTCCATTAGTATTCACTGCGACAAAAAAAATTGCAGATAATAAAACGGCAATATTTGCTCTTGCACTTGCTTGTATATCACCATTATTAGTGCTTTTTTCCGTAGAAATAAGAATGTACCCAATGGTTATATTTTTAGTAATATTATCATTAAATTATCTAATTGATTTTGAAAAAACAAGAGAAACAAAAGCACTTATTAAATTAGGGATAACAAATATCCTAATTCCATACACCTTAATTGGAGGAATTTTGTATAATATTGCTCTTTGGGCAACATATTCAACATATTTATATGCGGAAAATAAAAAAGACTTTTTTAAATATCTAAAAGGATTAAGTGCCGAATTGATAGGACTAATTCCTTATTTTGCACTCATTATATACTATGCAAAAATGAGAAGTGTATTTGTAATTTCTCATGAGGGGGCTTTAACATTTTTTCAGGTTGTAGATGTAATAAGAAACTTCTTTGGAGCTACTATTGAAAAAAATATCTATTGGCCTTCACTTGAGCCATATCAAATAACATTTTTATTTGCCCTGCTTGTTGTCGTTCCTTGTGTTTATTTTATTTATGGATATATACAGGGACTCAAAAAAACTGAAGGGTTTTTAAATATCTTATACAAAATATTTTTAACAAGTTTTGGATTATCATTAGTTTTCTCAATATTTGAGATAAACGTATTCACTGTGAGATATATTTTATACTTAATTATCCCGATGTTCATTCTATCAATAATCGGATTGTTCAAAACTCTACCACCTAAACATGTTGAAAGATTTTTGACAATATTCATTATCGCTTGTGGAATATTTAACTATATAAATGCTAAAGAATTTAAAATATTAAAAACATTATCATTTAAAACTGTAAGAATAGAAGCAGACAAACTTAATCTTGGAGTTGATGATGTTATTATTATGCCATTTGGGGCAGATGCACCATATTATTTTAGAGATTTATACTCTCCTAGGGTTTTTGATTTTGATGTTCACAAAGAAATCCGAAACCCGCACAACAATCATTATTACGATTCCGAACAACAAGAAGATATAATCCAACGTCCGGCTATTATAATTTATAATTCTGTGATGAGTGATAAAGTATTTAGCAAAAATTTCTTCGACTATTTTATGAAAAACGTAAATGAATCTGTACCAAGAGGAAGATATGTTCTGATTGCAATGTATGGAACAGATATAAACTTCGTAACAGATATTCAAAGTCTTAGAAATTCAATTTCCGGAGATTATGATGTTCCGGCAAGAAAACTAGAAATTATGTTCAAAAAATACTTGTGCGATGTAAGTGCAATGTTAAATCTTAACTTTGTACCGGTTAAAACATTTAAACAAGATAATTATACATTCTTTTTATACAGAAAAATATAATACTAATCTAATTAGAGGTAGAAATATCTCAAGGAATAAGTATAATTAAAAGAGTGAAGAAGATGAAAAAATATCTATTATTTATGCTAATTTGCATAACATCTGTTCAATTTGCTCTGGCAAATAGTGATACTCAAACAGATGATATGTGGAAATGGGTTGCAGAAAATAATTACATTTTTGAAGATGGTATTGTTGGAACAGAAGATATGTATGGATTTACATTCTTGCTCAAATCCTATAACAAAGGACAATATGAACCTGTTAATGGGAACAAAATTCAATACACATTAAGCCAATATACGCTGGATTGCGGAAAAGTGGCATATAAAATAGGAGTGATTGATTCCTACGGCTACCATGATAACTTTATTTCTGGAGATTACAATAAATACGCAGAATTTCAACCGATAGTTCAAGGAACTGCTGTATCTGCGGTTTATAAAAAACTTTGCAGACCGATTTATTAAAAACATTAAAAAAGGGATTTAAAATAAATTTTAAATCCCTTAAATATTCATTTTGTAGTTGTATAATTATGCAGCTACATCTAATTTTTTACCAACTTCAGGTTCTTTACCCTCTGCTTTTGCATCAGTTTTTGCTTCAGCAGGAGCCTTGTCTGTTTTATCTGTTGGTTTAGCTTCTTTTGGAGCTTCTGCTTTGTCTGCTTTTGCTTCAGCTTCAGGTTTCTTTGCTGAAATTTCTACAGTATCTTTTGCAGGAGTTTTTTCTAATGGTGCGATTTTTGGCAATTCGTTTTTCATGAATTCGTCAATCGGCATTTGACGAACGCCTTTTTTATCTCCAGATAAAGTAACTACTCCATTGTTTTTTGTTGCTGTAACGTTTTCTCCATCCTTAGTTTTGTAACTAATTGTTGTAAACGGTTTAATTGGGGCTTGTTGTTGTACTGCATCTACCATATTACTACTACTTCCTTTCTTTTTTGTCGTTTATTAAATAATTGTTGTCTTACTTAAATATTGTGAATATCTAAAATTGCTTAATTTCCTATTTATTGTTAATATTTTTTAACCTATTCTCTTTCTTCAATAATAGTGCGTGTTTTTGCCTATTTTTCTGAATAATTTCAAAAGCTAAATCTTTCAGAAGTTTAATTTTTTCATCAAACATAAAAATTTTATTCTCATTTCCCAAGTCTTTTTTATTTATCAAAAAATGCTTTTTGTTCATGATTTTTGCATATTTTCTTTGAGTACTATAAGCATATTTCTCTGAAATTAAAGTATATCGAATATCTTGCAAATAATCTACCTTATCTTCTATTCCAAATCCTCGTAAGAAATTTTTAATTTTATGACTCATTCGCTTGAGAATATATTTTTTATCTTTCCTCCCCTCAGGAAATTCTCAATTATAAATTACTTCATCATATAATCTATCATACTTCTTTGTATATAAACCAATATTTGCCATTTTTTGGTTTCTTGTGAGGTACTTCGGGTGAAAGAGCTGATCTGCGACATGCTGAAATTCATGTAACAATGTCCCAAGTCTTTCACGATTAATCTTATTCTTAACAGTATCAATGTCAATAGTAGTTTTAGAAATTTGTCCGGTAAAATCAGAATACAATATATCACTTCCACCATCAAAAATAGAAGAATTAGGATTTTGTCGAACAGAAAGTTTAACTTTATTTCCCAGAATATTTTTTATAGATTGTTCTACTTGAAAAAATGTTAATCTCTCATTTTTTAAATTTTGGAATAATATCCCGATAAAATTTACCAACTATATCACATGCCATCTCCTGTCGATGTTGAACATTTCCTCTTACGTCTTTAAATGGCAATCTAACTGTTGGAGAAAGTTTGTTTATGTAAATCATATTTTTTTTAAATACAAACATCGAAAAATTTGCTATAATTGTTAAAATAAATAATTAATGTTAACATAGTCGTATGATTGAATTACTAATTTTATATTCTTTGTTAAAACACGATTTGACTATGTATGCAATCCACAAACGGATTTCAGAAAATTTTCAAGCCTTTACTAATCCTAGTTTTGGGGCAATAAAACCAGCTCTAGTCCGACTAGAAAAGCGTGGATGTATCCGTTCTGCAAAAATTATGTCTGACGGTGGAAAATTATCTATATTTTATTCAATTACTAAAGATGGATTAAAAGAGTTGAAAAAACTTTTATTAAAACCATTTTCTTCAAATCCATTGCAGTTCTTGTCTGATGCAAAGATTAAATTATCTTGTGCTTCATTTTTAAGTAGTGATGAGGCTTACGAGTTGTTTGAAGAAGTTAAATCAAACGCAATTTTGCATAAATTAAATGCTGAAAAAACAATGGCAGATGAATATAATCCGATAGATTTTTATCAAAGAATAGTTTTAGATAATACAATTTGTGAATATAACAATTTTATTTCAATGATTGAGGGGTTTGAAAAAGGTAATGCCAGCAATAGTAGATAGTGTTCTTGAAGATTCTATTGCTCAAGAACTTGAAATTGAAAAAGGTGACGAAATTCTTTCAATCGATGGCTGTAAAATGCAGGATATGATTGATTATAATTTTTATATGAAATCAGAACTAATCACTGTTGAAATTAAAAAAACTAATGGTGAAATTGAAGAAATAGAAATTGAAAAAGATTATGATGATGACCTTGGGATAGTTTTTGAAAGTGCAATTTTTGACAAAATCAAACCATGCCTGAATCATTGTCTATTTTGCTTCGTTGATCAACAACCTGAAGGTTTGAGGAATACTTTATACATTAAGGATGATGATTATAGATTGTCATATTTGCAAGGAACATATATTACACTGACAAATCTAAAAGAAGCTGATAAAGACAGAATAAAAAGAATGCACCTTGGACCTTTTTATGTTTCTGTACATACAACAAATCCGGATTTAAGAGTCAAAATGCTACGGAACCCTAATGCCGGAAAAGCGTTAGAAAATTTACAATGGTTTAGAAAAAACAAAATTCCATTTCATGCTCAAATCGTTTTATGCCCAGGGCTGAATGATGGAGCAGAACTCGATAGAACATTATCCGATTTAGCAAAACTAAAAACAACTGTGCTTTCTACCGCAATAGTTCCGGTTGGAATTACCCAATTTAGAGAGGACAATGTCCTAAAACGTGTTGATAAAAAATGTGCAGAAGAAGTTATCGAAATATCTTCAAAATATAAAAGAGTTTGTTGTTCTGATGAATTTTTCTTACTTGCAGATAAACCAATTCCACCAGCTAAATATTATGGAAATTTCTGTCAATTAGATGATGGTGTTGGGTCTTTGCGAATGACTCTGGATGATTTCAAAAAAAGAGAACTTCCAAAATCTATTTCGAAACCATATAAAATTGCATTTGGCTGTTCTTATGCGGCAAAAAACATGCTACAAGAAGTTGCGAAAAAATTAAACAAAATTAAAAATTTAACAGTTGAAATATGTCCAGTGAAATCCAATTATTGGGGACAAGATATTACCGTTGCAGGACTTATCACAAGTGATGATTTAATTCGTACGGTTAAAGATGTAGATTGTGATGTTGTAATGATTCCGACTGTTATGCTCAGACCTTATACCGAAGATTTTTTAGATGGGCATAACTTAACTTATGTGAAAGAACAAACTGGTAAAAACTTTTATGTTCAACAAAATATCTATTCTCTTCAAGAAGTTGTTGATTACATCTGGACTTTATAATGGATTATTTAATTGTTGCAACATTTTCCTGACTCGCAGACGTGATGTTATTTTGCTTTTTGATAAAGCCGTTTGCACTAAAAACAGCTCCTAGCGTAATTATTCCAGATAGAATAATTGCTACCGCTTTATTACATTTTGAAGATTTTCTTAATGATCCAGAATTTTCAAAGAATAATTTGTGAGCGTTTTCGTAAAATATTTTGTTTATTATTGAGTCTGATTCTGTTCCAAAGCTTTCTCTAATTGATGTTTTTAGATTCTCAACGGTAATTTTATAAGCATCTTCTGGAGCGATTTTTGGATTTCCTCCATAGCAGCCAAGAGGGGCGTCAGTTCCAAAAAGAACTCTATCTAAGGCATTTTTATCTTTAAGTTTTTTAATTAGATTAATAATTGTAGTCGGAGTTTTTACAGGTAAATCATTTTCAAAATCAACCCACGAAATATCGCAATATAATTTTGCATCTTTATTATCAATTGATTTCAATAGAATATCAATTGCTTTTTGATGAGCAAGTTTCCCCCCTGCTCCAGTATGTGCCATTATAATTGGTACAGTGGGATGTCTTTTTGCTAAATTGTAAATAAACTCTGGATCAGATTTATCAAATTTAGAAAAATCTTGAACAACTTTTTCAATTCCTTCTGTGTAATCTAAATTTACTTGAGAATGGAATAAGCACGGCAATTTGTATTTTCTCGCAAGTTCTAAATATCCATCGTAACTTGAGTCATCTGCTCTTAAATTAAGTTGTTTAGGATGAAATTTCAGACCTTTGAATTTGTCTGGTGCGGTTTTCAAAACTTGTTCAATATTTTGCGGATTGCCGAAACTTGGCTGGCATGTCGCATATAGAACGTAATTCGGATTGGATTTGTATTTGTTGTATAGGTCTAAATTCCCCTTGATTTCATCAGATAAGAATGGTGTTCCATTAGAAGTTATTGAACTTTTTGTCATATCTGGGTGATTTCGAACCATGCAATCAAGATTTGATACAAACATTTTTTCTATCTTATCATTTGGATTAGTCAAATGTTTGTTGGCAATTTCGAGAGTATCAATTGATGAATAATCTTTTAGATATGCATAATTCCCTGAAGAGATTTCAATTGCTCCATTCGTTTTTTGAGGAGAAGAAGCCCACCAATGTCCAGTATGGGTGTGAATATCATACCCCGCAGTAAAATTTATGTTTGAAATTCTGTTTATCTGCATAATTAATAATCCTCTCGTTTTATTTCGTTATATAAATCCCCTATGTAGCTAATCCCGTCCGCTCTGAGTTGCAGCACTTGTTCGGCTCGAGAATTACACTCTTTTATATCTTTACTTGCTTGTTTGCAAACTTCTGCTGGATAAAACTCTTGATTTTTGTAGCAGATTATATTAAGTCTTTCAAACATTTTGGCACAAGGTAAAATTAAATTCTTATAATCTAAATACCCTTTTTCAAATTTGTCTTTATAATCATTATAGTATAATGGTTTTTGAGGAGGAGATGTTACAAATTTTTTCCATACATTATAGGTTTTATATTTACTCATAAGAATATTATAAACCTCATTATCGCTAATTGCATTCTTATAATTTTCATAATCTTCCAACATTTGAGATATAGGTCGATTGCCAGTTTGATTTTGAATTTTCTTGGCAAGCATGTTAATTGCATTGTTGTAACATGCATTCGCATAGTCGTATTTTTTGTGAGTAAAATGTAAGTTCCCTAATAATTGGTATGGTTTAAAATCTAAAAGTTCAACATTATTAGAAGCTTCAAATGCTTTGTTTAAGGCAATAGCGTAATTAAATGAGCGTTCCGCTTCTTTAGCGTTTGGAGTATTTATTCCTTCCTCTAAAATTTTATTAATTTTTTTTCTGTGGTTTGCTAATTCAGAATTTGAACAATTTCCATTCGTATTGGGATATTGTGAATTTTGAATTTCAATATCCCTCGCAATAGCATTCATTACAGAAAAGCAACTTCCCCACATCGATAAAACACTTGGTTTTCCACTACCTTCACAATCACACTTGGGGAATATTACCTTACCATCTTCATTTTTTCTAAAAAATAAAGTTAAAGATTTATCCACATAATCTCCCTGAAGTCGAAGTTTTCTATTCTTTATTTCTTGAAAAGAAAAAACATCTTCTATAGGATATAACTTGTTTGGAATTTTATCAAAAATCTTATTATCATGTGCTAATTCGTTAAAAATATTAATGTCTTTGGGGCTTGCAATAACTTCATCAATATCCTTTCCTACAAATTCCGCAATATTTGAAATCTCGGAATTTGCTGGAAATTCTTCATAGGGATATTCGTTTGTGTTGGTGTTTGTATAGCTATATCCTATAAGTTTTCCATTTTCTCGGATTGGAGAAAAATTGTAAACCCCTCTAGCTCCATCCGTAACACAAGAATCATATGCTGCAAACATATAATCCTGAGCACCTGTTGTTCCTTTTACTCCAACAACGTTTGCATTAGATAAAGATAATAGGTTGAAATCGTACCAATTGTTGTTCTTTATCTCTTGAGTAAGTTTTTTAATTTCCCCATCTTTATCAATTCCTGTTGCAATATAGTTATATAATTCGGGTTTTAATCCCCGTTGTCCAGCAAGCCATTTAAGCGTTGTATCTTGTGGATGTCCAGATGGAATATATATTTTTGCACCATTTGCTTTAGCTTTATTGATTTCTTGTATTACCCCGTAGGCATATTCAATTCCTTGAGTTTTACTATCCATATATTGAATATATTGTCTATATTTATTTGGATTTTCGTATATCGTTTTTAAAAATTTTAATAAATTTTTCTTGTTAGCTTTTAAATTTTCTGGAGTAAAAATTTTATTAGTATGCATAATTCTGTTGTACTGTTCTTGAAGATTTAGAAGAGGAACAGATGCAAGAGCAGGAACAGCAACATATTCATTATTTTTAAATTTTGGATGTTCAGCATTTAGAATTTTTAGTTCTAATTCCAAACTCTTTAACTGCTTCATATTTGCATCTTGGGGATTAACTTCCACATCGTACATCTCTATATCCATATTGTTACTTATAGCATTTGCAAAATGCTGCATATTCGTTGCATGATTTCCTCCATCAACAATATGAACAGGATATCCACAAAAAGAAATGGTTATATAAGGCTTTTTCAAAACTTGAACGGTACTTTTCATAAAAATATCATTTTTTACATATTGCAGTCCTGAATAATCCTCCCTTTCATTAAAATGAAAAGACGTATTAGCCCTAGTGACATTACTATTCAAATATACCGCACCAATTCTCAATATTTACCCCTTGCTTTTACCCATTTTGAGTATATTAACTCATAAACATAAATAATTTTGTTATTTAAAAGATAATATTATTAAGATATATAAAAGACCTCTGTAAGAGGTCTTTAAAGTTGTTTTTAAAATACTTTTGGAATAAACCGTTTTGTAACTTTCTTTACATATTCCTGATATTTTTCATCTTGAATAAGGTTTCTTTCTTCCGTAACGGCTCTCAAATAATACAAATACAACCAAATAAAAATACCACCCAAGATGACAATTTTTCCAAATACTGAAACATCCCCTAAAACCATAATAGGAATAGTTGTCAAAATAATATAAATCATCTGCATTGAATACTCCGGATGTCTGACAATATTATAAGGGAAACCTGTTTCAATCCCTCTGTTAGTCAAGTTGCCGGATTTTGTACCTAATCTGAAAATAGCAAACAACATACCCAAATGAACCAAAACAACAAGAACATTTAATATAATTCGCAACATAAAATTATCTACCGGAATAGTTTGTTCCTGAAACCTTGGAATTAACTTATCTGTTAGGATTAAAAACGGATAATAGCACATTATACAACTTATAATTCCCAACGGGGTTGTATCAACTGTTTTTATTTTATTTTTGAATAAGTCAAGTTCCGTAAGATAACTAAAACCTAAAACAAAAGTTATTACCATCACAATTAGTTGACGCCACATGTCAAAAGTATCATCTATATATTGAGCAATGCCAAAAGATGAACCATTTGCCGTTCCGTATTGAACAGCTTGAGAGAAAAACTCTTTCAAAAAGTCTATATTATACCCCATAGATAAAATATACTTATTGCATAAAAGATTTACACATGTATAACCGAAAAACGCTTTAACAAATAGAATAACCAATGCTTGTTTTTCATTTTCTAAAGGTTCAATATTTTTAATCCTTTCATCTACAGACAAACCGAACTTGAATTGTCTTTTTACATAATCTAGGATTGCAACACTTCTAGATTGCAAAATTGATTTAGGTCTGAAATATAAAAATATTGGAAGTGCTAAGGCTACATAAGCAAGATAATAAATCCCAAGAACTACAATATAATTACAAAAATCGTATTCTATTTGTTCATTTAGTACTGGACAAATCGATAATGCTAAAAAGACTATTCCGTAAATTAAAATAGATGAAAAGTAGTGTTTATAGACATCTTTGTCTGTTACTTCGATTTTTATATTCTCTTCCATATATTCCCCTCTTATATAAAATAATACATTGTATAAATTATATCATAGTTTAGCTATCTTGTGAATTTTGAAATAAAATGATATAATATGTTCTGTCGGTTTATTGTTTAAGGAGAAAAAGTAATGTATTGTAAAAAATGTGGATTTGAAATAACAGATAATTCTATAAAAAATTGTCCTAAATGTGGAGCTAAAGTTAATGGCTTACCCGCATGGGCAATAGTTCTCATTGTTCTCGCTATAATTTTCACAATTATACCTTTTGCGTTAGGGGTACTAGGAGTTATTCTTGCAATGACTCTTCCTGTTCTTATGAGTGATACAGATAGTTCTCAATTCAGAAGTAAATATTTAAGAACGATATCAACATTAAACCAAGCCCAATTGATGGCAATGGCAAAGAATGATGGGGAATTTACTAATTCTGATGATATTTGGAATAAAGGGATTAAAGAAAATACTGCTGATGTTATTGATATTCCAGAGGGAATTAGACTTTCTAATGGTGTAGAAATTAAATATGAAAAACTAAGAGAATCTTGTGAACCAAATTATTCTAAGAAAGCAAGTGAATCTACTGCTTGTGCAATGTTAACTATTGATGTTAATGGGTTTAGCAAAGCTCCAAATAAAATGAGTACGAGCACAAAGATTGCGGATAGATATGTAGTATTAATGTACCCTATTTCTGTTGTACCGATAACAGGATCTGAAGAAGAAAAAATTCTATATCCTCAAAGAACTTCAAATTAATTTTATTTTTGTCTTAAATAGCTTTCAACAAATTCATCAAGATCACCGTTCATAACCGCGTCAACATTTCCTGTTTCGCAACCTGTACGGTGATCTTTTACCATCTTGTATGGGTGGAATACATAAGAGCGAATTTGAGAACCAAAATTAATATCCGCAGTTTCACCTTTAATATCAGATAATTTTTTTTCGTGTTCAGCTTCTTTTATTGCAAGAAGTTTTGATACTAAGATTTGCATTGCGTATTCTTTATTTTGAAGTTGAGAACGTTCTTGTTGACATTTTACGACAATTCCAGAAGGTTTGTGCAAAATTCTAACAGCTGTTTCTACTTTGTTGACGTTTTGTCCGCCAGCTCCGCCTGATCTCATTGTAGTAACTTCCAAATCATCTGGTGGAATATTTATTGTTTTTTCAAAATCTTCAATAATTGGGGTAACTTCAACAGAGGCAAAGCTTGTTTGTCGTTTTCCATTTGCATTGAATGGTGAAATTCTAACTAATCGGTGGACACCTTTTTCGGCTTTAGAATAGCCAAAGGCATACTTCCCAGAAATTTTGATGGTTGCAGATTTAATTCCAGCTTCTTCTCCATCAAGTTTGTCTAGTAATTCAACCTTCCAGCCTCTTGATTCTGCCCAACGCATGTACATTCGAAGGAGCATACTTGCCCAGTCTTGAGCATCTGTTCCTCCAGCTCCAGAATTGATGGTTAAAATCGCATCTGCACTGTCGTATTCTCCAGATAACATTTGTTGAAGTTCAAATTTTTCTAATTCTTTTTCTTGTTTTTGAATTTCTTCATAACTAATTGCAATTAAATCTTTATCTCCAAGCTCAATTGCTACTTGGGCATCTTCAATTGTTTGTGACCAATGGGAAAGTTTTTCTAAAATCTCTTTTTTTTCTTTAATATCTTGTCCAATTTTAGTTACTTTTGCAGTGTCTGTCCAAATGTTTGGATCTTGCATTTGATTTTCAAGTTTTGTTAATTCTTGTTTTATCTTTTCAGGGTCAAAGACACTCCTTGATTTTTTCAAGTCGTGGTTTTATGACGTTAATCTCTTGTTTTAATTCTGTATCCATATATGAATTTTATTATAAAAATTTCTCTCTTGCAATTAGCTTTAGTATTGCTATAATTAGAGAGAAGAGAGATTTTGGCTTGATGAATGTATTATCATATTTAAAAGATTTATATACAAAAGAAAATTCTTTGTTGAATCATATTACATTATTTGCATTACTTGGAATTTGTGCAATTTCAACTGTTGGGTATTTGTCGTATTCGTTTGCAAATATATTTAGTTGGGTTACTTCAATTCCTTCTCAAAAGGCCTATATTTTGCTTGTATTTGCATTGATGACTATATTTTTCTTTTGCGGATATATTTATTCATTTGCGAATAATGTTTTTCAAGATAAAACGGCTCTTCCCGAATTAGAACTATCTTCTTATTCGGCATTTGTAAGAACTTTGCCTGTGTTGATTAGTTGGTATATATATGAAGCATTTTTGATGGTGGTTGGATTTGTTACTGTTCCCGCAACAAATCATTTGTTCTACGTTTATTATTCTGTTTTTCTATGTATATTGCCGTTTATAAATCTTATTTCTATTGCGTTTGCTAAAGATTTCAAACTTCGTCCTGCGTTGTTTTCATTTTTGACTTTGTTTAAAGTTTTAAATCAAACATTGGGAGATGTGATTAAATTATTCTTACAAATAGTGTTATTACTAATTATTCCAGCAGGATTGGTATATTTAATGTTTAAATATAGTGCAGGAATTACTCAAGAAACATTGAAATTTTCTGTAAACAATATAATTTTGTGTATTGCAACTTACTTATTGATGGTTGTGAAACTTGTTTATACTCGTGGACTTGTTGAAATTGTTAAAGATAAATTAGCTAATCTTTAGACAATTTTAATTCTATTGTCGTCTTTGATGTCGATTGGTTTGTCAGATTTTGATAGAACATCTTTTATACATTTAGTCGCATCAAATTGATATTTTGCAATGACTCTCTCTGGTTGATATAGAACTTTAAATCCATCATTCCCCATTGCACAATAGTCGTTTATGATTGTTTTATAGAACTTGTTTTCTTTTGGATTATGTATATCGATTGGTTTTTCTTTCCCCTTTTTATCGATATATGACATTGATTTTAAGTGTCCATTTTTAGAAACAGTGTATTTTATGCCAGAAGCGTAAAATATTCCTGGTTTATTGGCAATGTTGGTGAAAGATTTTGATGCTAATTTAAAAGCATCTACAAGTTCTTTTTCTGAATAATTAACTTCATATAATTTATTTTTGAAAGGCAAAATGTCTGCCAAAATTCTAGTATCTACTTTCCCTTTTTCAAAGTATCCTCGAACATTTGAAGAAGGTAGAATTGCAATATCTGCATCTAAATCTTTTCTTATACAGTCCGCAATGAAATAAGCATGTGGATTCGGTTCAATCAAATCGTGGCTTAATGGGCCTGGAGCTTCGTTAATATATCCATAAGTTGTTCTTGCTCCGAAAACTTTATCGAATACGTATTTTATAGGTGTATATCGTTTAAAATCATGGGTGTTACCAATATTATTTTGAACTTTTTTAATTATTCCGTTTGCATCAAATTCAAGGTTTAAAATCCCGAAATTTTTACCATCACGTCCAGCTTGTGTAATAATAACTGGTTCTCCTGATTTAGAGTAGAAAAGATTTTCTCCTTCTTTAACATCAAGTAGCAAATCGTGTGAGTGTCCACCTAAGATTACATCGATACCTTTTGTTTGATTTGCAATAATTTTATCTACTGTATAACCTAAATGAGAAAGTAAGATAATTTTATTAATTCCTTGTTTTTGTAAATTATCCGCTTCTTTTTGAATATCTTCAACTGTTTCTTTTATTTTATCAACGTGAATTTCCTTTTGTATAGAACCTTCTTTTGACCTTTTGAATAAATCAATAGGTGTTGTTCCAATAATTCCGTATTTATGACCATTACGTTCTTCAATTGATGAAGATGCTACTTTGTTGTGCCAAGGGCTATTTGGGGTGATTTTTATATTTGTAGATAGTAAATTATAATTTATTTGAGGAAGAATTGTACTAATTTTATCCTGCATATCGAATTCGTGATTCCCGATAGCAGAGGAAGTAATACCTAATTTTTTTTGAAACATTACGGCTAATTGGTTTGTTTTGAAATCTTCGCCAATCATAATATCGCCAGAAGAAAGTTTTAATGTATCAACATTAGGCTCATCTTTATTTCTAGCATCAAAATCATTTGCTGCTGTAACAGTTCTTTCCATATTTATTGACTTGCCATGAAAATCATTAATGTAAAATATACTTGTCTTTACATTATTCGCTGGTCTGTCAATTGAGTTTATCATCTTGAGTATCCCTTTAGCATGAAAACACATCAAGATTATTTTTGATAGTTTATTATTTTATTGTTTACAATTTTTAAAACTTCATTGATTGGATTTTCCAATGTTTAGCAAGGCTATCATATATTTCATTTATATTATTAACAACTTCAATTAGAACGACACCATAATTTAAACATTTGTAATCGCCCATATCGTGAAGCCCTATTCTTGTTTTAATTGAACATCCATATTTTGATAAAATTTCTTGAAGTTTTATTGATTCTTCTATCCTGTTTTCTAAAGGAATACCAATAATAGTTGTCATATCTAATTTGTAAAATACATTCAGACAAAATATAATTCCCTAGTTTGCTAATTTAGGATAAAAAGCGATTCAATTACGAATCGCTTTTTGTTGTTTGTATATGCTTTAGTTCTATTCAATAAAACTTGTTTTTCCGTTTTCAGTCAAGAAACTGATTTTTCTTTCTTCAAATCCTGCAATATTGTCTTTTATCAGGATTTTTCCTTCCTTAAGATTTCCATTATCATCATAATACATTTCTTGTATCAAATTGCCTTTTTGATATACAATTTTTCTTTTATCTTCGCCCATTTCTGCTGTTCCTTCACCGTTATATACTGTGATTGTGCCTCCGTCAGCTGATTTATAGGTTGTAGGTGCTCCTTTGTGATATGATGTTCCTGCAAATTCGTATCCCATCTTTTTAATATCTTCTTTTGAAGGTTCTGCTCCTAAACCGATTGGGCTCTTTTCTAATAATCCTTTTGCAGCTTTACTAGGGCGAGGTTCATTCAAAAATTTTTCAACATCTTCTGATGTAACTTGTTTTGTTGCATTACCTCCAACGGTTGTTAATTTAAGTGGGCTACGTTTTGCTTGCAGTTTTAAATCTTCATTGCCATTTAATTTAATTGAGTTTAGCTGACTCATCAATGCTTCAAAATCACCGATTTTCATATAAATCTCCTTTCAAATAATATACTCTCGTGAATATTGCACATCACTTACATTTATATAAAAACATTTGAGAATCTAAAATTGCTGATTATTTAGAATTATAAATAGTAAAACCTTAAACAATAGAATTATAAAGCGGTTCGAGGTTTACATAACTTTACATATAATACTTATGGACAGTAAAAATTTGTGATAAAGAATTTTAAATTGTAATTATGGGCATAAAAAAAGAACTCGGTAAAAAAATAAAAAGAATGAGAATAGAAAAAGGCTACACTCAGGAAAAACTTTCTGAGTTGATAGACGTATCTCAAAAAGCCTTGAGTAGTATTGAAACGGGGGAGAATTTTCTCAAAGCCGAAACATTGGATAAAATCCTAGATGCCTTTGATATTACAGCTGAAGAATTATTTGCGACTAATCATTTGAAAGATTGTACCGAGTTATTGCAGATGATTAACCAAAATATTGCTCAAATCAGCGACAATTCTGAAAAGCTGGAAATAGTTTATAATTTGACTAAAAGTCTTTGTAAAAAATAGACAAAAAAATAATACCCTCGAGGGGTACTATTTTTGAGTTTAATAGTTTGTGACAACTTATTCTATATCAAGGTTGTCTGTGGCTTGAAGCTGTTTTTTCTTGATGTTGTGCATTACAGCATCTACTAACAACTCATAAGATTTCATACTTTCAATGTTAGGAAATTCTTCTTTGAGTTGGGTTCTGACCATTGCTTCTAGCTCCTGTTCGTCAGAAAGTGATTTTAGATTATCCACACCACTTATTGCTTCTAAATAATCCGTAGTGCTTTTGTCTAATTTATTTTTATTTGAAAACGAAAGCCAACGCAACCTCGGACTTACATTATCTTTTAGTTGTTTTAATAATTTTAAGTTTTTAATTCGGTCAAACATTGCGTTACCTCTTTACTTTTACCTTCTTGCACTATTTCAAAATATCCTAAAGAAAAATAATTGACTTTTTTTTCTTTGTTGTTTACAAATATTTACATTTTTAGATTTTGCTAAAATCTGTTAAGTGTTCGTATTTGCCTTTTAACAATGATAACAATGCTATTCTGTTATTTTTAACATTTTCATCTTTATCCATTACAAGAACATCTTCAAAGAATTTTGAAACATTTGCATTTAATCCTTCTAACTCTTCTAAATATGCTTTGTAGTCAACATTTTCATCAATGTTATTTATGGCATTATACAATGTTTTTTCAATTGGTTCAACAAAGTATTTTTCGTTAACATTTCCACCTACAGAATCTTTTAAGATTCTTATTACTCTGTTTGCATTTTCAACAAGTTGAGGAGCATTCATTTGGCTAACAACTTGAACTCTTTGAACATAATCTGCAATATCTTTCAATGGATTTTTCTTAGAGCATGCTTCTAAAACATTTTTGCTATATTTATCAGCCAAGAAAATAATCATTCTTTGAACAAAGAACTCATTAACTTCTTCTGCACAATCTCTTTGAACCGGCAAAAGTTTTAGAGCTTCTTTTATATATTTATCAATGTCAATTTTTAAATTACCGTCCAAAATTGTCTTGATAACCCCAAGAGCGGCACGACGAACACCCAATGGGTCAGATGAACCTGTAGGTTTTTTACCTGCAGCAAATACGGCACAAACAGTATCAATCTTATCTGCGATACCAACAATTTGACCTTCAATACCCTTTGCGGTTTCACTTTCTGCATTCAATGGGAAGTAGTGTTCTTTGATACCTTGAACAACTTCTGCATCTTCACCAGAAACTCTTGCGTAATCTGCACCGATAAATCCTTGAAGTTCAGTAAATTCAAATACCAAGTTTGTTGTCAAATCAGCTTTACATAATAAAGCTGTTCTTTCAACATCTTTAGTCGGAAGATTCAAATCTCCAGCGATTGCATTAGATAACTTGATAAGTCTTTGAGTTTTATCATACATTGACCCCATACCTTTTTGGAAAGTTACACCTTTAAGAGCTTCAACGTAATCAACTAAAGGTTTTTTAGTATCTTCTTTGAAGAAAAATACTGCATCGTCAAGTCTAGCTTTGATTACTCTAACGTTACCGGCCTTGATGTTTTTAAATTCATCTCCGATATAGTTAGTCATTGTGATAAATTTGTTAATTAGTTTTCCATCTTTGTGAAGAGCAAAATATCTTTGATGTACAGCCATAACTGTAACAGTAACTTCTTCTGGAATATCTAAATATACTGGATCAAATTCACAAACTGCTGGAACTGGATATTCAGTAATAAAAGTAACTTCTTCTAATAAATCATCAGTATAATAAGGAACTGCACCAAGTTTTGCAGCTTCTTCTTTTGCTTTTTCAACGATAATTTGTTTTCTTTCAGCTTGGTCAACAATTACATAAGCTTTTCTCATTTCTTCAATATAATTATCAGGATGTTTGATTAAAATATCTTGAGTAGAGAATCTGTGTCCTCGTGAGTGATTAGAAGATTCTTTATCAATGATTTTAATTTTTACTTCATTTTCATCTAAAATTGAAACAATCCATTTGATAGGACGAGAAAATTTTTCATCGTTATAACCCCATCTCATAAAGTGAGAACCTTGGAGTTTAATAAATATTGATGGAACATTTTCTTGTAAAAGATCTGCAATAGATTTCCCTTTGATAACAATTTTTGCGTGAACATAATTGTCTTCAACATATAAATCATCTTTTGAAAGATTATTTTTTCTTGCAAAACCTTCACCAGCTTTTGTAAGGTTACCATTTTCATCAAAAGCAACTTTTGCAATTGGACCTTTTACTATTTTTTCTTCATCTTCGGTTTTGTTTTCTAAGCCTTCAACAATAACAGCTAAACGACGAGGTGTCGCATAAACCTTAACATCTGAAAACTTAACTTTGTTATCATTTAAAAATGTATAAAAACCTTTGTGTAATTGGTCAATTGCACTAGGTATAAACTTATATGGTAATTCTTCTGTTCCAACTTCTAATAAATATTTACTCATTTTTCGTCCTTATTTTCTCTTATATCCTTACGAGAATTATATAAAAAGCAAAGATTGATGTAAAGTAGCTCTAGTTTTTGCAAAGAACTAAATAGCAAATTTTAAAATTCACGACATTTAAACAAATTGTAAATATAAAAATAGGAGTTTATATCAATATATGAAAACAGAAGTCTTAAAAAGTCTTTATAGTGCAAAACACAATTGTAAATTAAGTTTGAAAAGAACAAAATCTGATGGCTCAGCCATTTTGTCGTTAGTTAAACATCAAAACGGAGAAGAAATTCCTGTATTGCAAAAATCTTACGACATTCTCCCTAACGGAGGAGCTTTAGTTACTAGATTTTCAAAAGATGGTGATGAATTTATTCCTTCAACAACAATAATTCTTGAAAACAATAGAGTTAGAGATTTCTTAATTCATAAAAGCAATGGAGATAGCATTTGTGGCTCGATGACAAATGGGAAAGTCCATTCTGCAATGGTTGATGAAATGGCGATGTGTTTTGGAAGCGGAATTACTAAAGAAGGCACAACTCCAATGGCACAAAGATTTTTAAATCTTATCAATAAAATTTTACCTAAAAAGTTGAGCTAGAAAAATTTTTAATCTTGTTTTGTGAAAACCCAAAGACCTTTACTATTAGTCGTTGTTATGACTTTTCTTGTTGAGTTTTTTGGTTTTTCTTTTTGCGGAAGCTCCTCTTTTTTTTTTGAGTTTGAGCAATTTGATTTTTATTTTCTTTCATTGAATTGAATGCACTCGCCATAAGAGTTGAGGTGTAAACAGGAGTAGTATGAGCGTAATCAAAGATAATAACACCATTTGCATTCATTTTTCTTGTTTCATAAATTTGTCTAATTAAATCTTCGGAAGCCCCGCCCATAAATGTTACAAATAATCCGGCATAAAGATCTGTTCTTGGAGATTTTACTCTCATTACATCGTTCATCATTGAGGCTAACATTTTAGAATCATATGTTAAAAATAAAGGAGTAAAGCCATCAATATAATCGTTTGAAGACCAAGTTCGCCAATCTTGTTGTTTTGAAGCTAACGCTGATGCTATATCAGGGAATATAACAGCACTGATATAAACATGTTCTTGTTTTCCCAACTTACCAATTTTTTGAACAAAATTAGTTACATTACTTCTTCTATATTGATTCCAATCGTACCATTGAACATCTGAAACAGTTAAGGTTTGAGGGTCAACACCATACATTTGTTTAAATTCATTTCTTGCATAGTCTGTAAAACCCCAAGCTCCCATATCGTTTCCCGCCGTTGCATTTGGGTATCTGATATAATCAAGATTTATACCGTCAGGTCTATATGTGGTGATTATTTCTTTAATCAGCTCTTCCAAAAATTCTTGAACTTCTGGATTTGCAGGATCTAAAAAATATCCGTTATGCTCAGATATTGATTTTGTTGGACGAGTTGATGAAGAGTATTGTTTTGTTTTATTTCCCCAATCAGGTCTAACGGCAAGAATGCTGGAAGGATTAGATTCTGGAGGTTGATTTCCCACATAAAAAGATTGAAACCAAGTATGAACCTTTATACCTCTTTTATGTGCTTCTTTTATCCAAACATCTAGAGGATCAAAACCTTGAAAAATTTCATTTTGAACAGTAAATCCGTACTTATTCATAACTTGACTTGGGAAAATTGTTTTTCCGTGGAAATATGTTTCAAGAAACACACTATTGAACCCGTTTGCTTTCAAATTGTCCAAAGTTGCAATAATCTGTTCTCTGCTTGTTTCTGTCGGTCTAATCCAAACCCCTTTTAATTCAGAATCAATATAAGGAAGGCTTGTTTTTATTGCCATATTTGCTTCGTCAATTGCTTCTTGTGTGTATTGTTTTAAGACAACACTATTTCTAGTTTCATTTTCCGCAATTTTCAAATAATTTTCAGCCACTTGAATATGATTTTCTGCAAGTTTAGAATTATAATTCAACATTCTATTTTTGTAATAATCAATCATGGATTGAGCTTCAAAAATCTTAGATTTAGCTTCGTATGAAAAACTATCAGACGTTGTATAAACAGTTATAGTGTTATTTTCAGTATCAATATAAACTTTTGAACCAACAGTTACATTTTGAGTAATCCAATTTTTAGCAACACCATGCCCGCTGATTACAAGACCGTTAACCGGAATTGTTGAATCTGCACCACTCAAGGAGGTAACAATGTTCCCTGTTACAATAGCTTCTGTTCCAAATTCATTCGTCCCAGTATGAATTCCAAAATTAGGAGTATAAATGATTAACTTATTTGCACCTCTACCTCCCGGATAATAGGAAGCAGATAATACTGGATCAATTGAATCAACTTTGGCAGAAGATTGTTTAAAAACGACCTCTGATTGATTTAGAGTTAACGGTTCAAACGCAACACCGCTAGGAGCTACGAAAGTCGCTTCTTCAGCGTTTACACTAATCATCGTTAAACATAGTCCTATTACTGTTGTTATTATACGTTTGAAATTCATTGTTACTATTTAGTCCTTTTATAATATCCCGTTGTTTGGTATCTTAAATTTTCTATCTCTCTAATTTTGTCCGGCAATCTTGAATTTTGAGGCTTTAATAAATATGCTTTCTTGTAATATTGATTGGCTCTTAATAAATCACCAAGTTTTTCATAAATATTTGCCATTTTCAAAACTACATCATAATTTTCTTTGAATCCGTTATCGAAAGCTTTGTTGTAAAAATATACAGCCTTTGTGTAATCTTTTCTATATAGATAAAAATCTCCAAAATAAAAATTCGTAAAGGGGTTGTTTTTATCAATTTTCAGAGCTTGAAAGAAATACGCTTTAGAATATCTATCCTTACCTTCAAAATCATAAACTCTTGCCAACTGAACTATAGGATATAATTCACCAGGGTTAGTTTTAGACAAAATAAAATACTCACCACTCGCTTTTTGCAAATATTGTGTTCTTTCGCTATTGCTATTTGAACTCAATGCACGATTAAAATAAAAATCAGCTAAATTCAGTGTTGACTCCTTATCGATTTTAGAATAATCGATAGGTGCATTGTCATACTTAATCTCCCCAAACTCTATTGCAAAAGCCTGATTGTTGACACAAGTGCTTCCAATAAGGATGAAAGCACTTATTGTCAATATTAGCTTATTATAAATCATAGTATTTCGGAACTGATTGATTATCGTGATGATATAACGAATAATCTTCCGCTGCTGGATCTGTATAAACATATAATTTTCTCCAGAATCTTGCAAATTTACTTTGATTTTTATAATCTGTTTCATCTTTTGTATAATATTCTTCACCTGCAGCTCTGGCTTTTGATACAGTAATAATCTCAGCTGTTTGAGCAGAAAAACCTTGGTTTCTCACATATGCTTCGTCTGTTGTTTTATCTACAGATACGGCAGCTTGAGACTGTAACGGAACCATAACGGCAATTGCGGCTATTAAAAATAATTTAGTTTTCATAATCACCTCTTTTTGTAACATTATAATAATTTTCAAAGTATGTTGCAATTATATTATAATTTATTTACAAAAAATTTTCCTGTATTAGATGAAGGATATTTTACTAAATTTTCAATTAGAAAACGGAATACTTTTAAGTATCCCATTTTTGTATTATATTGAATTATTTATAACTTCTTCTAACTTGTCCAGCAGCTCAGATTCAGGAACTCTGGCAACAATTTCACCTTTTTTAAATACATAGCCTTCGTTTATTCCTCCGGCAATACCAAAGTCTGCGTGTCTTGCCTCCCCCGGACCATTCACGGCACAACCCATAGTTGCAATGGTAATATTTTTATCTAGATTCCTAAATCTTGCTTCAACTTTTTTAGCCAAACCGATTAAGTCAATTTGAGTTCTTCCACAAGTAGGACAAGATACAAAATTTACCCCTCTTTGTCTTAATTTAAGACTCTTTAAGATTTCATATCCCGCAAAAACTTCTTCGACCGGATTTTCTGTAAGAGATACTCTGATTGTATCCCCAATTCCTTCAGCTAATAAAGTTCCCAAACCTACAGAAGATTTGATAAGTCCGCCTTTTAACGTTCCGGCTTCGGTAACTCCTAAGTGGAGAGGATACTCAACTCTTTGAGCCATCAAACGATAAGCCTCAATAGTTGTTAAAACATCTGATGATTTTAGCGAAACTTTAATTTTATCAAAATCCAAATCTTCCAAAATTTGAATATGTTTCATTGCACTCTCAACCATTTTTTCATGGAGTGTAATATCCTTGTCCAACAAATCTTTTTCTAAAGACCCTGCATTAACTCCAATTCTAATTGGAATATTTTGTTGTTTTGCAAGAGTTACAACTTTTTCAACATTTTCACGTTTCCCAATATTTCCAGGATTAAGTCTTAATGCTGAAATCCCATTATTTATACATTGAATCGCCAAACGATAATCAAAGTGAATATCTGCAATCAAAGGAACGGGGGAAATTTTAACCAATTCTTTTATTGCTTCTGCGGCATCTTTATTCAGAACGGCAAGCCTTACTAACTCACACCCGGCCTCAGCAAGTTCTCTAATTTGACGAGAAGTTGCTTCAACATCACGAGTATCAGTATTACACATTGACTGAACACTAATCGGATTATTATTACCGATTTTTACATTTCCAATTGAAATTTCTTTTGATTTTCTTCTTTTTATCATAGAATAATTGTAGCACAACAAAATTGAGAGGGTTAATAAATATGAGAATTGCAGTATTATCAGACATTCACGCAAACGTACAAGCTCTTGAAGCTGTTATGAATGACATCGTTAATCAACAATGTGAGCATGTATTTTGCTTGGGTGATTTAGCACTTGCAGGACCTCAACCAAAAGAAGTTATGGATTATGTAATGAACCAACAAGGAGCTTGGACAATAATCCAAGGTAATACTGACAAAATGATTGCTCAATACGGACCGGAAGTTGTTGAGTTTTTAGAAGCCCAATATCCAGTTATGGCTAATGCAATTGCAGATGACATTACATTGCTTGATGATTCTCATAGAGCATTTTTAGAAGGATTACCACCTCAATTAAGTTTAGATGTCGAAGGTTGCAGTGTTTTACTAGTACACGGCTCACCCAGAGCAAATAACGAAGACATCCTTCCTGAAATGCCATTAGAAGAAGTTGAAGAAATAATTTCTGGAACAAAAGAAAAACTTATCCTTTGCGGACACACACACATTCCTTGCGGATACCAAACAAATACAAATCAAACAGTTGTAAATGTTGGGAGTGTAGGTCGTCCAATGACAGAACAACCTAAGGCTTGTTATGCAATTATAGATTTTTCACAAGGTTCATTTGAAATCCGTCATAGATTTGTTGACTACGACAACCAAACAGCAGCAAAAATTATGACAGAACGAGGATTTATGGGAGCAGACAGACTCGCAGATTTATTACTTAAACCTGTTGAAAGACATATTTAGAGTCTATAAGTGGATAAGTTGGTTACATTTTACTTGCTCCTCTCCTTGGGAGAGGGTTAGACTGTGACAATTAAGGAAATAGGGGAATAAGTTCGTTAATAGTCTATAAGTTTATTACAGAATAAGAAACTTAACTCTAGTAAATCCGTCATACTGATCGAAGAATCCAGCTAATTTTAATAAATGTCGGCTTGTAAAGCCGACATTTATTGCTACAAATTTACCTGAAGAATCTCTTGCAAAGATTGATTAAATCAAACCCTCTCCCCTACCCCCTCTTCCTCTGGAGAGGGGTATTGCTTAAGTTTTTTTGCTTTACCCCCCATCCTAACCTTCCCCAAGGGGAAGGAATATATCATTCTTGTTAGAGATACTTCGCACTGCTCAGTATGACGTTGTTCATATAGAATAGTAGGTCGGCTTTACGAAGCCGATAGAAGCACAAAGTAACTTGTAAAATATCGAATATTATTCCCTCCCCAAGGGTGGAGGGCTAGGGAGAGGGGTTGATTGTTCTAATGTTAACTTTCTCTCATCCAACAAATATTAAATAAACCTACTACGATATTTTTCAACGGTATCAATGTTCTTTTTGTTTGGGAAATATGTTTGTAAAAATAGCAATAATGATTGATAGCTATTTTCTACAAAATCTTTTTTATTATTCCATCCATTATCTAATAAGTCATTGATAATCTTTGTTTCATTCTGGTTATGTGATTTTTGATAAAGTGCAATACATTCTCCAGTTCTGTGCCTTCCGTAGTGGCAATGAATGTATGTTTTCAAATTATTCCCATTTAATGTAGAAACTACATCTTTGAAGCTATTTTTAGAAGGTATTGATTTCCTGCTAAAAGCGAGAGGAATATTGATATATTTTATTTTGAAAAGTTTGCAGTAAAATTTTTCTAAGGTTTTAACAAAAGATGAACCAGCTTTAGTTCCACCTCTCAAATCTATTATTTGTTCAACTCCGTTTAATTTCAATCTTGCAGCCCGAATGGGAGTAAAAACTGCACTTCCACGAGATAGCCTATTATCTACTTTGGAAATTTTTTGATAGCCGAATATGTATTTTAAGTCAATAACCTTCATATTTTATATAAAAGTTCGAAAATAAAATTTTTTGCCCCGAGCAACGAATTAAAATCAGTTGGATACTGAGCGAAACGAAGTATCTCTATCCTATGCAACTTTTCTCTAATATTCACCTTCTTTTTCAAAAAAACTCCACCCCGCAAACCATTACAGCTCATGGATGTCAAGTATTAAACTAACCCAAGTGGCTAGTCGTATTTTTACGTAAGTAAAAGTACTAGGTTTACGGAATTTCAAAAAAATGGTATATTAGATATGTAATCAGTTAAGTGAAGGGAAGACAAACTTCCTAAAGGAATTCATTTATGGAAAATTTGTCTGACCAATTAGATTTACTGAAAAGCCAATATAGACAGATATTTTTGGAATATGCTAAATCTTTGCAGGATGAAGTTTATTCTCTAAAACCTCAAAAATTAGAAGGGGAAATATTTGATTCGTACGAAAATCATTCTATCGGTAGAGATTGGCAAACTAAAGTTCTTAATCTAATTAAACAAAAACTTAACGACGAAATCGCATCTAATCTCGGTATGGTGGCAACAGCGAGAGAATCTTGTCATTGTGTCGGGTGTGGGGTGTGCTGTAAGTTTGCGGTTAGTGAATTTTCACCAGAAGAACTTTCACAAAAAGCCAAGAACGGCGATTCTCTTGCTCTTCAATTCATAAATACCTTTGTACCTTATTCCTCATTAGAAGAAGCCCAAAAGGTATTTCCTGAATACGTTGAGATGCTTAAGTTTAAGCAGGAATCCGAATATTTTATTTACCATTGTCCAAAGGTAACTGACAATAATCGTTGCCCTGAATACGCTAATCGTCCGAAAATATGCCGTGATTTCCCTGATAATCCGATTGCATTTTTACCATTAACTTGTGGATATAAAGATTGGAAAACACAGTCTGAACCCATTATGTTAAAGTTGAATGCGATGGCTGAAATTCTAAATTATTATAAAAATAATCTGGAAAAAGTAATTTAGATTGTACAAAATTTTTCAGCATGGAATAATTATTCTATGGAAACTTTATCAGGATTAAACTTAAGAGAAATCGAGAAAATCACAGATTCTCTCGGTGCGACAAAATTTAGGGCCAGACAAATCCATAATTGGATTTATCTTAAATCAGTCAAAGAAATTGACGAAATGACAGACTTGTCAAAAAAATTCCGTGAAGAACTAAAAAAGGTTGCAACCGTTACGGATATAAAGATAAAAGTCAAACAAGTAAGCTCAGATGGAACTATAAAATATTTGCTAGAATACCCAGATGGTGAATGTGTTGAAACTGTTTTGATGCGTTTTGACAATCGTGCGAATTTGACTGCGTGCGTAAGTTCTCAAGTTGGATGTGCTGTAAATTGTTCTTTCTGTGCTACTGGTAAACGTGGTTTTATTAGAAACTTGAGTTATAAGGAAATTATCGAACAAGTTTTAACGATTCAACGTGATACTGGCTTAAAGGTTACAAATGTTGTTTTTATGGGACAGGGAGAACCGCTATTAAATCTTGATAACGTCCTAAAAGCGATGGAAATGTTGAACGAAAGTTTTCAAATTGGGGCTAGGAGATTGACGGTTTCAACTTCTGGTATAATTCCTCAAATTAAAAAACTTGCTGAATTAGATATGCAATCCACTCTTGCTTTATCGCTTCACGCTCCAAATCACGAAATAAGAAAGCAATTAATGCAAATCGAAAATAAATATCCGATGGATGAACTTCATGAGGCTTTAAAATATTATGTTGATAAAACAGGTAGAAGAATTACAATTGAATATTTGCTAATCAAAGGTTTGAACGATACAATTTCTTCTGCAAAACAGTTGGCAGCTTATTTGAAAGATATTAAGTGCAATATCAATTTAATCCCATATAATCCAACTGCAAAAAATGATTACAAACGACCTGACAATAATTCAATAATGAAATTCAAAGCACTGATGGAACATTCTGGAAAGAAAGTTACAGTGAGGTTAGAACGTGGTGCAGATATTGATGCTGCTTGTGGTCAACTTAGTGGAAAAGCTAAAAAAGAAGAAAACTAGATATTACGTTTTTTGAGTTCAATATCATAACCCAAAATATCTGTGATAAGCCTAAACTCTTCATATTTAAGAGTTTTCCGTGCTAATTTATCAGAGAGAACTTTCAAATTGTAAGGATAACCTGTTGCATCTTTCATTTTTTCAGCAATAGATTTCATAGTAACGGCTTCTTTTGCGAGTAATAATTTTACATCCTCTCTTACACTCATTCTGACTTCTCCTCCTTAGTAGAATATGTTGTAATAGGGATTTTTATTTCAAATTGTGTTTGACCTTTTATGGATTTTACGAGTTCGAGAGTTGCATTTTGAGCTTTCAAATATTTTTTACAAATACACAAACCTAGACCACAACCAGTTTTCTTTGTTGTATAACCTTCGTTAAAAATAGTTTGCTGCTTATCCTTTGGTATAGGTTTTCCATCATTTGAAATTTTGATTATTCCAAAATTATTTTTTACTTCGGCAATGATTTCAATTCGACCTTTGATTTCAATGGATTCAATTCCATTTTTGATAATATTTACAATGCAAGATAGAAAACGATTTTCATCAACCTTTATATCAGCAGAATTTTTTATAAAAACATCAAATTCAATATTTTTTTCTTCATTTGTATAAGCTTTTGATAGTTCTACTCCCTTTTCAATGATAGATTTAAAGTCATAAATTCTTTCAGCAGTGCTATTTAGAGATTTTAAATCTAGTAAATTTGTTCCGATGATTTGGATTGATTTCTGGATGCAATCGAGGGCATTTTCAATTGAAGGGTTTTCAATCTTTGATTTTTCTAGGTTTTTTCTAATGATTTGAGAATACATATCGCAAATAGAAAGATGATTTCTAATTTCGTGAGAAACGCATCTTATTTGAAGTTTAAGATTTTCATCAGTAATTATTTCGTTCATTTTGCCTCTTTTTGAATATTAAAAAATAAAGGGTTCTTACACTTTATGCAGAACCCTTGTTGTTTATGTGTGTTAAAATTTTATACTGTTGTCATAGCTGCTGTTTTGCTTGTTTTAAAACCGTGGCTAAGAGCATATAAAACTGCATTAGTTCTGTCGTTAACTTGTAGTTTTTGGAAAATATTATTAACGTGAGTTTTAACAGTAGTTTCAGATATAATTAGTTTTCCTGCAATACTCTTGTAGTTAATACCTTCGGTTAAAAGTTCAAGCACTTCATTTTCTCTCATTGTTAAACTAGATAACAAGTTTTCTTCTTCTGAAGCTCTTGCTTCTTCTTTTGCAGTTGTTTGAAAATATTCGAAAAATCTTGTTGAAAGAACAGAAGGAAGGTAAATTTTACCTGAAGCAACTTCTTCAATTGCATCAATCAATTTAACAGAAGCCATAGTTTTTAGGACATAACCTTTAGCACCTAATTTCATTGCCCTATAAATTAAATCAGAATCATCATATCCACTCAAGGCAATAACTTTAGTTTGGAGTTCCAACTTATTAATAGTTTGAATTGCTTGCAATCCGTCTTTTTCAGGCATATTAATATCCATCAAAACAACATCTGGATGATATTTTTTTATTAAGTTGATTCCGAGATTTGCACTTGTTGTAGTTCCAACTACGTCATAACTGCTTTCCAAGTTGATTAATTCTTTGATTCCTCTCAAATGATTTGCGTTATCATCAATCAAAACCACTCTTAGCTTTCTGTTAAAATCTCTCATCGTTATTCCCCCGTGTTATTAAATTTTTGCTTACCTTCTACACTTTATATACTAATCTTTTTAGAGGGTATTTTAATCCATGTAGTGATTGATAATTCAAGCGAGCAAGGTTGAAGCTTGTATCTAAACCTAAAGATTTAGAAAATTCCTCAATCATGCTCTACACCATGATTTCGCCGCATGGTTGATTAATTGAAGAGTCAAATTTTTAATAATTTAATCAGTGTATTTTTCTAAATTAAATCTCAACTTGGAAGATGATACAAAAAATAGATATTTTTTTCCATCAAATAGATGAACTTTTGTAACAATTTCGCAGTTTTTCTGAAGAAAATCAAAATTAAAACCGTTAGTATCTATATAGCGAAAAGTTGGAAAGGAAAGGTCTTGACATGTATGAAAATATTTCATTAGGGAAAGGTCGAAAAGCTCAACAGGTAGATTTAGCGAAAATGCAACAAGGTGGCATTATTCGTGAAGCTAAAAACGAAAAAAATGAAAGTATCTTTTCAGATGACGAAAAGAAAATTTTTGATGCTGCCGATAAAAATGGTGGAAAAGCTAATGGAGTACTTGACAAAGAAGAACTAAACAAATTCCTTGAAGACTTAAAAAACGCGGCCGGAAATGGAAGACTTTCTAAACGAGAAGCTAACAAATTTTTAAAAGAACACGGATTAAAAGACATTGACCCTAAGACATTATTTAGCTTTGTCGACAAAATTTCACAATCAAGTGAAAACATCAGTAGTTGTCAAATGGATACTGAAGGTAACATCATTATTAAATACAATGATGATAAAACAGAAACGATTAATTCTGAAAATCAAACTTCTACTATTCAATCAAATGATGGAAAAATTACAGAAGAATACAATGCTGCAAGAGAATTAACTAAAAAAACAGTTAAGGAAAACGAAACTGACAGTACAACAACAGAATATTCTGGTGTTGATGATGATGGCAACCCAATTCGGACAAAAGAAACTGTAATTTCCGAAAAAGAGGCAGAGGGCCCTTCTAAAAAAGAAACAACAACCACCACAACAACTTTTGAAAATGGTAAGAAAAAAGAAATTATAACATCTAAAAACAACGGAATTGTAATAACCACAACTTTAGATGAAAACGAAAAACCAAAAACAGAAGTTGAAACTCAAGGGGAATATACAGAAATCCATAGAGAATATGTAGATAAAAACCCAAGAGAAACCAAGAGGTTCGAAAATAAAGGTTTAGATACCCAAAAAGAATATACGTATGAATACTCTAAAGACGGAACAGAAGTAAAAGAAAGTATTTCTGAATTAGGCGGGAAAAAGAGTACAGTAACCGTAAAGAAAGACAAGGTTCTAATTTCACAAGACATTACAGAACCAGGCAAAACAACCAAAGTTAGCCAAAATAAGAAGGGTGGTTACACCGAAGAGATTACTGAAACTATTGGTGATGGAGAAAACAAAAAAACAATTAACACAACAAATGAACTCAATTCTGAAATGAAAAGATTGAGTCAAACAAAACAAGTTGGAACCAAACAATATCAATTAACTTACGATGGAACTGGTAACACTACAGGAATCATTGTACAAAACGGAGAATCTCCTGCTGCAATTGCCAAGAAATTTGGTGTGCCTCTAGACAAACTTCTTGAAGCTAACGCAGATAAGTTAAACGGCAAGAAATATTTTGCAGTTGGTGAAGAAATCAAAATTCCAAGAGAAATGGAAGCAGATGAAAAAGTTCTTCGAGGAAGAAAAGATGCTCAAGGAGCTAAAGCTGAATATGCTCAAGAACAAGCTCGTATCCAAGCAGAAAGAGAAGCAGCAAGAGAAAGAAGACTTGCAGCTCAAGCCGCTGCACGACAAAGAGAAGAACAATATAAAGAATTAGGACTGATAAATCATAAAGGTCAAGGTCAAACAATCACCGGAAATTACTGGAATAAAAACAAAATAATTAAATCCGAAGAATTTAAAATAATAGGACAATGTATCAATGGAAGAACTCTTGTTGAACAACCAAGAACTGGGAAATTAATTGTTCTTTCTCATAACAGAGTTGTATTAAAAGAGGATTACGTGAAAAATCCTGAAAAATATGAAGCTGCAAGAAAATATAATGAAGGAGTAAAAACAAGAAAAACTGCAGAAGGTTTAGCACAACAATTTTACCAAATTGCAGACGATAATGCTGGTTTAAATAGCATGAGAAAAATGCAAACATTATTAGATACTAAAATTAATTCTAAAAATATAGTAGCTTTTCTTGATGCTTATGACAGAGAAAAAACTAGACAGGGAGACTCTTCAATTATTGATACGGTAACCAGTGAAGTAGCTGCTGGAGGATCGCCACAACAAAGAAAAGTTTTAATGACAATCTTAAACAAACTTTGCGACGCTGCTGCAAACTCAGGAGTATCAAAAGGAGATATTCAAAAAGCTAAAAAAGATTTTGAAACAAGCCTAAATAAAGAATTTGCAGCAACATTTAGGAGAACAAATCCAAAAGACATGGAAAAAGCAATTGACTTTTTGAGAGGAGCAATTGCGGGAAAACAAACCGTTAATGTAGAATCAATGGATTCTAAAACAGCAATCAGAAACTTCAATTCAAGTTTTAGCGAAGAAAACACATCTGCTCAATCAGCATACAATGATGCAAAAGGTAAAGATGGATGGTCTTGGTCTGCTAAAGCTGGAGATACTGTATGTGGCTGGTTTGGATGCAATACCATCAAAGAAATGGAAGCCAAATTAGGAAAAAACGCACAAGCAGTAAAAGCTTTAGCAAGTGCAAAAACTGAAGCGGAATTTAAAACCAGATACAAACAAGTTTTCGGAATAGATTTTGATCCTCAAAAAATTGCAGCCGCAGATGCAGCTCAATCAAATTACGCAATAGCACAAGGTATGGCTCAAAGTTCTAAAATATATAACTCATTATTAGCAAAAGCTAATAGCCAGAATTTAGCACAATTTGAAAATTCAGTAAGAACTTCATTAAAGATAGATAGTAAACACTTTGAAGAATTGAAAAAAACTGTTTATTCTCCAAATCAAAGTGAGAATGAGAAAAAACAAGCACTTGTAAAATATTTACAAAACGTAAAACAAGAATTAAGTACTCAATATCAAAAAATAACAAAGGGCAAAACTATTGAACAACTTGGTAAAGATGCACAACTTGTTACCAAAAGTGCATTTGGAACAAATGACATAGGTAAAGATGTTGCCCAATTTACTGAAAACATGGCAACAACAGAAATGGTTTCTGATATTGCTGGGGATATTGCACTAACTGTCGCATTATCTATGGTTCCAGGAGGTGCGGCTTGGGGTGCAGCTAGAATGGCTGCAACAGCTGCTAAATGGGGTAGTAAAGGTCTAAAAATTGCTAAAGCAATGAAAAGAACTGCCGTTGTATTCAATAAGCTAAAAAAAATAGAACAAGGTACTAAATGGGCAGCACAAGCTAAACGAGGAAGTTACACTGCAAAAGCATTAAATGTAACAACAAAAACCTTCGCAAGTAGTGCAAATGCAGCTCTTGGGACTGCAACATACGAATCAACTGCAACACACCATACTGTAGAAGAAATAAAAGAAAAATGTCTAACTAATGGTATTTATGGTGCATTAGGTGCAGGTTCATCTACACTTGCCCCAAAATTAATGAAAGCCTTTAATATTAATAATAGCTTAGCTACTGAAATTGCAGAAGAAATGATTAACGCCGCTGGGAGCTTAGGAATCGAAAAAGCTAAAGGTGGCGAATATGGATCTAAAGATGCGACAATCGATATTATTTCTGGAATTTTGATGGCAAGATTAAGTCATATCGGTAGTGGGAAACCTCACACTAAAACAACTCCAAAAGCTGAACCTCAAGGCGTATTAGAACACGCAACAGGTAACGGTTCTCATCAATCTGGTGGAAAATTAAATGCTGAAAAAATGGAAGCTGCAAGACAACAAGTTGCAGACGTTGCTCAACACGGAACACCACAAGAAGTTGCTCAAGTTTATATTGAATCTGGGTTACAAGGATCTCAATCAAGATCTCAAGGTAGAGAACTAGGTCAAATAGTTGAAGACAATGCTGAATTTGTTTCTATTGGAAAGGAACGAATCGCATTAGATTCTTCTGATTTTGATGCCCTTGCTAGAGCTAAAAAAGAAGTTTCAAATTGGACTGATGGAACAAGAAATAAAGAAGCTATTTTAGAAAAAATTAACAATCGTATGAATGAAATCAGTGCCGGACAAGTTCATCCTACAACTCCTGCAAGAGGTGTTGATGTAGTTGAACATATTAACGATAAAGTAAATCAAAATGCAGAACACATTTTAGATGGTAATACAGGTGCAATTGGTTCTCATGATGCAGCAACTCTTAGAGATCAGCTTGCAAACAACTTGAAATCTGAAGGTGAAATTGAACAATTTATCGCCGATATTAAACAACGTGTTGGTGTTGACGAAAAAGGCAATATGCATGTTTACCAAGTTCAAGGTAAAGACCATGCCGCAGATTTGGTTAACGCAGCCGAAAAGAAACTAAAAGCTATCAAAGCAAATAAAGCTAATTTACAAGAAGCATCAGACATTTTAGATAGAGCAAATGCAGCAGGTAAAGGTTTATCAGAAGATGAATTAAAAACTCTAAAAACTGTTGCCGGTAAAATGACAGACCCAGAATCTCTTCAAACTTTGATTGATAAAATGAAATCAAACAAAAAAATCAAAGGGCATTCTGGTGCTAAAAAAGCAATTGGCGAAATGGAAGCTCAAGTTCAAAAATTGAAAGAAGCAGAAGCAGGACACGTTCAAAAAGCTCAAACAGCAGAAGAACCACAAGGAGCTTCAGACGGCTCTGTTGCAAATTTTGAAGCTGAACAAAGAAGATTGATAGCTGAAGGAAAACTAAATCCTGATGGAACACCTATCGAAGCTCAACCAAAAGCAGAATCAAAAGAAACTCCAGCAGCTCATAACGCTGACGAACCTCAAGAGGTTCCAGCTGCAAATGCAAAAAGAGCTCAAAATGACATTCCAGAACTATCCCAAGCGGAAATAAATAAATTAAAAGGTTCTGATTTAGGCATACGACAAATGCCAGATGGAACAATAATAAAAACAGATAAGAATGGAAAAACTAGTATTATTGGGAAATTATATGATAAGGCAATGCATACAAAAAGAAAAATTGTTGCAGGTTTCTCTTCAACAGAAAAATTATTAAATGCAAGTAATAGAGAAGCTCACGTAAAATTATTAACAAGCCTAAAAGATACTTACGGAGATACTAAATTTACCAAAGACGAAATAAACAAAATATTAGATAATTTGCCTAAAAATATAGATGTTAAAGGTAAAGATCTTTTGGGGCTTACATCATTACCTGATGTACATGTAGATGAGGCAATATCAATATTACAAAAAATTGATAATCCTGAAAAATTACAAGTTTTAAGAGCGTTGACAGATACAAATGATCGAGTTTGGGCTCTTTCACATAAACTTTCAAAAGTTCCAGATAATGAAATAAATTATTATGAAATAGAAAATATATTAGAAAACCTACAAGATAGCAAGGTTTCAGATCTTGGAACGTTATTCCAAGATGCGATTTCTTATAGATATAATACTTGTTTTCAGGAGAAGAACTCTTTAGCTTCCTTCTTAAATACAATGAGCGATAAAATAAAAACAGATGAACAAAAACAAGCGTTATATACAATTTTGGACAAAATAGATACTTATGATGATGATTTACAGATGTATTCTAGCGAGTTGTTTGACGACATAATTCCCCTAATTAAAAACTCACAAGATGTAGAAATTTTACAAGACGCTTTCGATAACGTAGATAGATTTAGTTGTGCAAAAACAACCTTTACAATAATTGCGGGAAATATTGATGAAGGGAATAAGCAATTTTTAAGTTCTGTTCTCCGTACTGCAAGAGAAAATAATACAAGGGATACTTCATACAACGTTTATGACTTAATAAGCACTCTTTCATATTCGAGATCTAACGAAAATGTAACTAATAATATGATACTTAATATGGCTAAAAATAAGGTTGCATTAACAGATATTAGCAATTTAGTTTCAATTCCTAATTCAGATTCATCTCATTTAATATACGAAAGATTAAATAATGGAAAATTTGATTATGACGTAGGTGCCCTTGCAGAAATTAAGTACGATAATGATTTCCAAAAACAAGCCTTTTCTATTTTACTTGATAAAAACAGTGGAAATAGATTTGAAGCTCTTGCAATTAAAGATATTATTGAAAATATAAAAGACGAAAGTTCCATAAATTTATTAAATAAACTATTGCAAAATAAAAATAATGGAGCCAATACAATAATTGAATCATTACAAAATGGGAGAATAATTGAAAGACCAACAGGAAAACTCCACTCTATTGTTCAAAATAATGACACTATGGAGCAACAAATTTTAGAAATACTTGACATTAAAAACGACACAAATAGCTCAATTACCAGTTATATAGATAACTTAGTTAAATTAAATAATGCATCTCCGAAAAGATTCAAAAAAATGCTAGATAGCGGTTTATTTGATTTAATTAAAGAGGGCAAAATTAATGCAAGCATTCTTGAAAATTTAGATGATAATACTTTTCTTTCTAATCGAACATTAAATGATATAAGGAAAATTAGAAATGGTGAACCAATAATTAAAACCCTTTCTTCTCAAACAGATTTAGCAGATATATCAAAATATATTGCCAATGGAGACGTTTGTGAACTAAATGGGAAATTATACGTAAATGATAATGGAACTGCAACACAAATTAATCTTTCAAAAGAAAAATTTGAAGAATTATTTCCCCCTCTTACAAGAGTAAGTTTTAAACAAGGGCAATTAGGTGACTGCTGGTTTGTATCAACATTAGATAATTTCATGGACTTACCAAATGGTAGAACTTCATTATATAAATTATTTGAACAACAGGGAGATGATATATTAATAAAATTCCCGAATAGTCCTAATCCTATCAAATTTGAAGGAGGGAAAGTTCTAAATGCAGAAGGGAAACAAATTCAAGGGTTTGCCCAAGACGAGGTTCCAACCGGAATTAGAATGATTGAACAAGCATATGCAATTCATAGGTACTACAAATACGATGTAGGAGTTCCTGTAACAGAAATCACATCTCATGCAACTAACGTTCAAGGCTTAATGAAAGAATTAAAAGGAGGTTGGCAATATGATGCGGTCAATGAGATTTTAGGGGATTACAATGCTTCTATTGATTCATATGGAATTAACTTACAAAATAAAATCAAAATGAAAGAATATATACAACAATATGCAAATGATGAAAATGTGTTAACATTCTTCGCTACAAGAGATATTCCAGGTGGTGATACTAATATGGTATCAGAAAAATATGATTTGGCAGGCAGACATGCATATTCAATAAAAGGGTATGATAAAACAACCGGGATGGTATATATTACAAATCCATGGCATACTTCAGTTGTTACAGAAATTCCACTATACGAACTAATGAAATACATAGATGATGTAAATTTTGCACATTTCAATAAAAAAGAGGTATAATAATGATTAAGATGAACAATGCAGCAGAACGTTTTTTTAACAGATTACAACAACAAATAGAAAAATCAGAATTAGAAAATAAACCAATTCAAGGACTTGTAAAACAACAAATAAAAATATTACAAGAAGCCCATGATGAATTCGTATCAACAGCAAAAAGCAAAGGCTATGATTTATTAAACCCTCAAGTTGGAGAAATTGAAATTCGTCAATATTCCGCAATGAAACAACTTGCTCAAAAAATTGGATTACCGATTGATGAATATGACCAAAAAATAAAGAATATAAAAATAAGAGTTTTCGGGAAAGAAAATTACAATAGATTTTTTAAAGATTAATAGACAAAATTAATTAACAGAACAATTCAAACAACCAAGAAGATGAGTTAACTTGGTTATCGGATTTTAACATTTATAAATCACAAATTTTAAGGTTGAACTAATAAGTTCAACCTTAAAATTTACATGCAATACGGAATCATTAAGAAATGTAACGAATATATAAAAATTAGATACGATTTAGGCAAATTTTAAATCTAAAAATACTTTATATAAATGTAAGGGAAATGAGATAAACAAAATTAAGGGGAACAGATTATGAGAAACGATTATGAAATGATTACAGTTAATGATTATGTAAACGAATTAGACAACGTAAAATGCTTATCTACTTCTGAAGTTGAAATCGCTTTACAAGTTGAAAGATATATCTTAAGCCAAAAAAGATCTGAAACTAACGCTAAAATCGTTGAAGCTCTTTTAGCTTAATAAAAAAGATTTATATTCTGAGGAAAAATGAGATTCTTCGCATTCTCCAGAATGACAATAAAAACTATTCAAACAACAATTTAAACTAGGCAAAGTAACAAATATAATCAACACACTCATAATCACTCATCTCTCATACTCTTTTACAATTTGTTTTAGAAGCACAAAACAATAACAAAATCAGGCGGAATTGATGAAATCAATTCCGCCTTGTAGTATTCTGTATAACATTATTACCCTTTGTTATGCCGCAAATACAGGCATTAAGAGGTTACCCCCCCCCCGAAATCCGCTCAGAGCCTGACGTTCTATTTTTCGAGTTATCTATTGATGAAATATTCTCATAATGCAACTTGTTATATAAATATATTTCCAAATAAGAAGTAATCTTTTCTAATTTTTTAGAATAATACTCTCGTTTTGCTTTTCCTGGGTAAATTCTTGCCCAAATCTTATATCTATAATATTTAAAATATAATTTTGAGATATTCATAGGCTCCAAAACAGAATTTCCAATTAGATTATATTGATCGATTCCCTTAGTTTTAAGTTTTAGAACTTTTTCTAAGTTTTCAGAACTGCTCCAATAACAAACTCTATTAATTTGAGATTGTTTATTTTTATTTAGAGCAAGAAGTTCTACCAATGGCTCAATATCATTTGTAATTAAAGACTCTGTATTGTTATAACCTGTAAATTCCGCACATTTTTGAATTAGAGCATTTCTCATTGCAAAATGCTTAGTTGGATTTGGCTGTGGATTATTAAAATCATAATTTTCTAATTCCTCAAGCCCAATATCAGTATTAACCGAATTTAAAAATTCTTCATACCCCATATAACGTCCTTGTTCCCCTACATATTTACCTCTATCGGATATAATTCGCAAAACAGGTGTTTCCATTGCTAAAGAAGGCAATATTACGTGCAAACGAGGAGAAACAACTAACGCCGCATCGTGATAAGCTCTTAAAACAAGTTTTGCAACAGTCATACGTTGCTTAGAATTATAATAAGGGGAAAGCATTCGACTCATAGAATACACAGGTCTATTTGTAAGCGTTCGAATCTTGTCAACAACCGTTTTATCAACATCTACACATAGAATATAATCTTTTCTTGGAATATTATAATTTCTTTGTAATGTCAAAGTTAAGCATCCTGAAAAATATGAAGGAATACTTTCCTTTTGGAGCCACTCATAAGTTGACATATCACGACAACCAACAGGTCCTTTACTTATTAAATAATTTCTAACAACCGGAGTTAAAAATTTTGATCTAATTGGAGGTCTAACATACATTGAAATAAGTAATGGTTCTATCCATTTTGAAGGTAAAAAGTTTTCAGGTTTCCACATCCACCAAGCATTCATAATTAATTTTGTTAATGTTTTATTTTTAGGAATAAAATTATTAATCTGCTCCCTATAAACATACTCATCTATCTGAGGTAAAAACCTTGAAGCGGCAACACTTTGAATTTCATCTCCGATATTTATAGAATTATAGGTAATTACACCATATTTACACCCTTGGCTATTCATTTTTCGCTATCCTCTTTATACTTTTTCTAAATCTTTCTTATATCTAAAATAATTCGCAACAGGTTTTTCAACCAAATAATAAGTTAAAATGCCAAACATCAAAATTACAAACATCGTAAAAATTAACATCAACACTGGATGTAACAAAATCCAATCCCTATACCATAAATAAAAACTTTTGGTAAACATTTTTATTACGAAAAAATGGGTCATATAAATACTATACGTATAAACCCCAGCTTTTGAAACCCAAATTGCAAATTTTGAATTGTTCAAAAATTGAGAAACAAAACCTTTCTTTTGCAAGAAGAGTACAATGCACAATACAAAAACAATTATAAAAATAATTTGATTTTGATAATTATTTTTATAAAACATCAAATCATTAATTATGAAATATAAACAAGCAAACTCAACAATTGAATAAATATATACTGATAGTTTATTTGGGTGTTCATTATTATTCCAATTTTTAAACCATTCTCCTATAAAGTATCCAATACCACATCCGCCCATCGCTCTCATCAAACCAACATTAAAGATATAATAAAATGTTTGATGCATAGAATTGATAGCCCCTTGTTTTGAATGTAATATAAAGGAATAGGAGAAAAAGACACACATTGCAATAATTAAATCTGTAAATTTTTTAGGTAAAATTTTTCTGATATAAAAAATAAAAGAAAGAACCCAAAGCATAGCACTAACATACCAAAACGGTCCGGCTGCTGTATGAGTTTTTGCCGGCAAAACTAAACTTGTTCCATTCAGACCTAGCAAAATTAATAAATTATCCCATAAATTCCAGTCTATTCCGCCAAATATATGAACAATATAAGAAGTGACAATAACAAAAATAAGAACCGGCCATAATCTTTTAACCTTATGTTCAACAAATTCAAATAAGGTCTTATGTAAATTTAATTTATATGCAAAGAAAAAACCTGAAAGTATAAAAAACAAATCAACTGCTTTCATACCATTACAAGACATTACCCCTAAACGAGTATATAAATGGCAATCTGGGAATATTTTTAATAGTACAGATTTACAAAGATGAAACCAAACAATGGTTATACAACCAATAACTCTAAGTATTTCGAGATTTATTATTTTGTTACTACTTTTCAATTTACAATTCCTCTACATCCAGATAGTACTTTCTTCCACGTTTATTAAGCCATTCGTTATAATCTTTGGCATAGTTTGCAATATCTATTATTGCTGGAATATTCATATAATCCCCATAACTTTTTTCTAAATATTTTTTATAATTATTTATAACGTAATATAATTCATTTTCGAATTTAATTCTTTGCAAAGGATAAATATCTTCTACAGGTAATACAGAACACTTTGCCATATTCACAAAACTATAATTTCCCCAACCATAAGCTGTTAAAGAACTCTCTTTTACATACATAGTGTTATCATTTTGAGCTTTACGATAAATTTCGAAATATTCTTTCCAATTTTTATACAATTTTGAAACTCGCCCCAATGATTTGCGATAATCATTATATTCTTTTTCGGTAATTTCAGAATTGATAAAATCTCTTGGGAAAAAGTCTATAATTATACAATCTTCACAAGAAGTACCAAAATAAGCACTCGTACAAGTTGGTTTTTCCGTAAATAAAATTTCGTTAGGATGTTCCCTTAGTGCAAAATCTACCAATGCACGATGTTCACTAAAAGATAAACATTGTTCTGCATTCAAAAATCGACAATTTGTTTTGATATATTTTAAAAATTTATCATATTCAGGACGCATCAAATCAAAATCCAAATCATCATCCCAAGGAATAAAACCACCATGGCGAACTGCACCAATCAAGGCTCCGCCAGTCAAAATCGGATGAAAGCCAAGTTCTTCCATTTTTGGAATTAAATTATGAACCAAATCTAAAATTCGCAATTGATGTTTACGCAAAAGCCCATCAGCTTGACATAATTTTGTGGCATCTATTGTTTTCAAATAGTCTTTCATCATTTTTAAATCTTTTTTATAAGTCCATTTAGGGTAAAAAGATTTTGAATGATTTTCAAGCAATTGAAAAACATTAGAATCTACAGGAGTTGACTTCTCAATCCATTTTAAAGTTCTTTGCATTCTTGAATATTTCTTTCTATATTTTTCCTTACTCTTAAAAAACCATTTTAATTTAATTACATCAATTAATTTCATTATTCTATTAGCTTTCCTTTACATTTACATCTATTGGGAAGTGATTATCTACTTTATTCTGCAATTTTTGGTAATTGTCATAAATTCTTTTCTTTAATTTTGAAGAACTTATACCTGCTCCATAAGGGAAGTACACGACATCAACCCCTTGTTCTTTCAAATAATCATATTTACCAACCCAATCATCTCCAACAACAAACACATCAAAATTCAACTTTTTAACTTTGTCTGTATGATCTAAAGATCGTTGAGGAATTACAATATCCGGACCTTTAATAGCCTTCATAAGAGCAATACGTTCCTCAAACGGGATTATCGGTTGAGATTTATAACTTGCAACAAGTTCATCTGTATTAACACCAACAATCAAAATATCACCCAATGCTCTTGCATATTCAATCATTTTTAAATGATTTACATGAAGCATATCAAAAGTTCCAGATGTATAAACTACTGTTTTATTTCCTATCATATTATTTTACTCCTTGTAATTGTTTGTTTTTCACTTCATCTATTGAAAGTAAGATTTTTTCTAACAAATCATCTATATCAGCGATAGTTGTATTACCAATATGAGAAACTCTGAACATTCTCTTTGCTAAATCACCTCCACAAGGATTTACACAAAGCTGATATTTTTCTCTCAACAATTTCACAACTTCGCCTGCATCTACATCTTCTAAATAAACAGGAGTCAAAGTGTTTGACTTTGGATAAGATGGGACAGACAACCCTGCATCAATTGCTTTTTCTCTGAAATATTTAGCTTTATTGGCTACAATCTTTATCCATTCATCTTTTCCGCCAGCTTTTTCAATTAGCTCTAACATATCCTGTAACTCATACATAATTGAAACGGCAGGAGTGAAAGGTGTTTGACCACGTTCAATATTTTTAAAATAATCTCTAAAATTGAAATAATAAGATTTTGGCAGAGGATTAGAATAAATTTTATCTATCATTCTTCTACTAAATGAAACCAACGACATTCCTGGAGATAAGCATAAACCTTTTTGAGAACTTATAATAGTAACATCAATTCCATATTTTTCCATATCATATTCATCTGCTAAAAAAGAACTAATCGCATCAACAATTAAGAACATTTTATTCTTTTTACAAAAATCACTCAACAATTTTATATCATATAGTTTACCAGTTTGAGTTTCGTCAATATTAACAAATAATGTTGTAAAACCTTTGTTATTATAAGGTTCTAAGGTCTCTGGGGTTACAACCTCATCCCATTTCAAATCAATTGATTCATAAGGAATGTTATACCACCCAAGTAATTCACAAAAACGATGACCAAAACTACCTCCATTAATAACGAGAGCTTTATCTTTTTGAGTCATACAGTTATCAACAACAGAGTCCATTGCTCCAGTACCTGATGCCGCCAAATAAATTAAAGAATTTTCTACACTATTTCCCAAAAATTCAGAAACTTTATTTAAACAAGTTTTTACCATATCACCGTATTCAGAAGTTCTAAAATAGGTATAACCTTTTGTAAGAACCTCTTTCGTACTTGGATACATTTCAACAGGACCAACTATAAATTGTTTCATATATACACCTTCCTTTATTAATCAACCTTATGTCTTTCAAATGATATATCCATAGGTAGTTTAGCATAAAAGTTAAAGATTGTTTTTAAGTATTCATGATGATTATTTGGAGCCCAAAATTCTGTATCCTCAAATTTCATCTTCTTTAATGGAAAAATATCAGATTTTCTTCTTATTCCTTTCATTTGGTAATAATAAAAGTCATAATTATCAATTCCTGCTTGTAATGTTTCACTATCTTTTACAATATCTTTATTTTTCGAAATTTCTTCATCATACAACTTGAAAATTTCACCAAAATTATTTATATCCCAAACTCGTTCTTTTATACTTTTAGCATAATTTTGCAAGGTTACACAATTATGAGCATCATTGTAGTAGTCAAGAGCAACAAAATCAATAAAAGTAAATCTATCAGGAGTTCCCTTAATACACTTCAATGAATCCATAAGACGTACTACAATAATTTGATTTTTATACTTTTCTAAATATTTACGAATCGTTTTTGTATATTCGCCTATCACCCAATTAGACGTATCAATGCAAATATATTTTCCTTCGAGATATTTTCTTAATTTGTTATAATCATCTCTTATCAAAAAGAAATCGACATCATCATCCCAAGGAATAAACCCACCATGACGGACTGCACCAAGTAAAGTCCCGCCATCCATTACAACTTTAACATCAATATTCTGTTCAATATCTGAAATTATTTGTTTTGTAAAATCAAGCATCTCTAATTGATAATTTCTAATTTCCTGATTTATTGGAGGAAGTTTAGAAGGATCAACTTTATCTACAATCTCTGAAATTTTTTGATAATCTTTTTCAAAAATCTTGGCTGAAACTTTTGATTTTTTAGATTTTTTCTCAAGTTCTGAAATTAAACCATCAATATCTTCAGAAATTAAAGGCTTTATGTATTTTAATAATGTAACATATTTTTGATAATATATTCCTTTTGAATAACGGAATGTAATTCCCAACAAACGCTTAGTTGTTATATTATCTTTTTTTGTCTTTTTGCAAAAACAATTTTTAATATCTTGTGCTTCAATACTACAATCTATCATTATAACCTCTCTCACATCTTCGCTTAAACAGTCATTGTCGAAACATTAAACTGCATATCATAAAGTTTTTTGTAATCTCCATTTGGAATACTCAATAATTCTTCGTGAGTACCTAATTCTGTTAAACAACCTTTATTGATTACAGCAATTCTATGTGCATTCTGAATTGTTGAAAGTCTATGAGCAATTACAAAAACTGTTCTATCTTTCATCAAATTATCTATTGCCTGCTGAACAATATGTTCCGCTTGGTTATCTAAAGCTGAAGTTGCTTCATCCAAAATTAAAATAGGGGCATTTTTCAAAAAAGCTCTTGCTATACCTATTCTTTGTTTTTGTCCTCCTGATAAAAGAACCCCACGTTCTCCTATTTGAGTATCCAACCCTTTTTCTAATGAATTAATAAAATCCTCAAGATATGAATTTTTTATCGCTTCTTGTAATTCTTCTTCTGTAGCATTCAAATTCCCAAGCATAATGTTATCTCTAATTGTGCCCTCAAATAAGAAATTATCTTGGAACACAATTGCAATATGAGATCTTAAATCATTTAATTTCATATCGTTGATAGAAATTCCATCAATTTTTATCGCACCGGTTTTCAAATTATAAAAACGAGGTAGCAAGTTTACTATTGTTGTTTTTCCGCCACCAGAATTTCCAACAAGGGCTATTGTTTCGCCTTTTGCAACCTCAAAAGAAATATTTTTAAGAACTGGTTTTCCTTTTTTATATTCAAAGTTTACATCTTCAAATGTAATCTTATCTTTAAACTCTGGGAAGTTAACAGCATCTTTTTTATCCTTAATTCCAGGTTTCTTATCCAATTTTGACACAACTCTTTCCATTGCACAAAGGCAAGTTGTCATATTTTTGGCATTATTACCTAAGCCTTTGATAGGGGTATATAACATAATCAACGCAGTGATAAATGAAACAAATTGACCTGCTGTTAATTTTCCTTGAACAATCAAATAGCTTCCCAAACCAATAACTGCACCTATACCAAAAGAAACAATAATATGCATCAATGGAGATAACCAACCAACGTGTTGAGTAATTTTTATTCTCAAGCCAAATACCGTATTTATCAATTTTTCAAATTGTTTTTTCTTCAAGTCGTAAAGGTTGTATGCCGCAATAATTTTATTTCCTGCAAATGCCTCGTTATACGTTGTAAGAACTTTTGCATTTTCACCTTCTGATTTATTATAGACACCTTTGATAGCAGATTTCATTTTCATCAGAGGAATCATCGCACAAGCAAGAACAAATACTGCAATGATTGCTAAAAGCCATGAGTTAAAGAACAAAACTCCAATCAATGATATTGATGAAAATAATCTAGAAACGCAGGTTTTGATATTAGTTAAAAGCCCGCTACAAGATTTATCTGCATCATTATTATATGCTTTTAGAATTTTTCCAGAAGTTTGACCATCAAAGAAACTTGCAGTTTGGTGCATAAGTTTTTTATACAAATCAATTTTCAAATCATTCGTAACTCTACCACCAACCCAATCATTCATATAAGTTGCAAGATAATTCAATGTACCCTGAATACTTGTAAATACAATAATCAATATTGGAATATACCAAGGGGATTGCATTTGTTTATCTAACATAACTATATCCATATATGGTTTTAAAGACAATGCAATAACTGCATCCAAAGAACCAATAGGAATAGCTAACAATAAAGCTAAAGACGTTCTAAAAAGATATGGCTTGAAATAAGGTAAAATCGTAGACAAGCTATGATAATTTTCATTATCCGAATATTTTTCATCTAATTTAGTTTTTATTTTTTGAATAAATGTACTCACTTATATCTCCTTTTTATCTAAAATATTTATCCCCAACACACAACAAATACAGGCATTAAGAGGGTACCCCCCCCCCGAAATCCGCTCTGGATGGGATGTTTTATTTCCTAATAAATTTAATTCAAGATTTTCACTAATAGAATTTAGAGTTGATAATTTTAATGTTTCTATAATTGAATTATCATATCCTTGAGCTACTGCACTCTCCAAAGAAGAAACAACAAAATCTGCATCTGAAAACTTTTCGTTTTCTATAAAGCGTTCAGGACAACCAATAATTTTTCCAAAAAGTTTTAACTTATTATTCCAAACAAAGCCTATTGTAGGAATTCCGTAAGAAACGGCAATTATATTTGCGTGTAATCGAGCAGAAATAGTGGCTTTATAAGAATATATTTGTTTCACTAAATCTATTGCTTTTCTAGGTCTTGGGGCTAAATATTCTTCTGATTCTGGTAAACCTAATTTTTCTAGAATATTTTTTCCCATTTTGTAATCACTTTTAGCACCGTTACAAAACATTTGCCACTTATAACCTTTTTCTTCAAGTTTTCGAATAATATTGACATATGAATTTACAATTTGTTCTTCTGAAAAATCAAACCCATAATCAGTAAAAATTTTTCCTCTAATTACTCCAACGCCAATAATATCTGTCTTTTTTACATCTTCAACATTATAAGTTTCTTTTGTCCACAATGCCGGATCGCCAACAAGACTAATTTTATCTTTATCTTTTACATATTTATTTAAAGAATCAATATCATCTCGTGTTGTTATCTTTTTTACGCAAGATTTATTTAAACTATATTTTAATAATTGAGAATAGAAATCCTTTTCATCATATCCCTCAACTCCAACAGCATTAAAATATACGGGGATTCTTTTTCTCTGACAATATGTAATAATACTGTAAATAGGGTTCCATAAATCTTCTCTAGAGAATTTAATTAACCCGCCACCTGCAAATATCACCTTTGAATTTCTTTTTAAAATCCTTTTATAATACTTATAAACAGAAGTTCCTCTTTTTTGAGAAAGCCACCATTTTACAAAGTTAAGAATTTGCACAAAATAAGTATAACTAGCAATTTTTTCAATTATTAAATTTATTTTTGGATATGAAGCATTAATATTTTTCATTGTTATTGTTTCCGGAAAGATATTTTGTACTGAAATTTTCGCATTTGGAAACAATTGCCGAACTAAATATTTACAAGTATCCAAAATAACAATATCCCCTAGATTATTATTCTTCAATCCTATCAGAGTAACTTTATCTACCATAACTAATTTTTCATATCCTCGATTAATCGTTCAAACATTTCTTTCATTCCAATTTTTGCTTCCCAACCAAGAGAATTTAATTTGTTCGCATTTAATTTTATTTTCACGGTTGGATTATAGCCTCTATTTACATTATCAATTTGATAAACAACTTTTGTGTCTTCGTTTTCTAATAAATGTGCCATCTCTGCGATTGAACAATATGTGCTTTCGTTTGCAACATTATACGCATTATTATTTTCGCCTTTTGTCAAAATGGTGAAAATAGCACGCACTGCATCAGTTGTATAACAATAATTTCTCTTAGTTTTTCCTTTTGTATGAAGAACAATATTTTCTTTATTTATTACTGCGTTAACAAATTGAGCAAATACTCTATTATCAGATTTTGAAACCCCAGCACCAAATGTTTGAGCAAGCCTTGCTATTCGAACAGGAACTCCATATTCTGAACCATAAGAAATACACATTGTTTCTACCATTTTTTTACTTTCAGAATAGCTGCTACGGGGATTCAAAATATCAATATAACCATATGAATTTTCTGTTATATCTTCGAAATCGTTAACACCATAAACCTCAAGAGAAGATAAATATACCATACCTTCAATTCGTTTATTTTTGGCAAATTCTAATACATTTCTTGTTCCATTAAAAGCAGTATAAATGGTTTCAACAGGCTTTTCGACAAAATCTCTGGATGAAGTTGTACTCGCAGCATGAATAATATAATCAACTTTTCGAGAGGTACTAATTCTTTGATTTATGTCTTGAATAATAAGTGATAATCTTTTGGATTCACCAAAAAGATTTTTGGCTTTTTCACCATTTCTTACTAAAGCAATTATTTGAGTATTATAACCTGAATTTAAAAGACTTTTCACACAAAGTTTACCGATTAAACCGGTTGCTCCAGTAACAAGAACGGTTTTTCCATCAAAAACAGACATGTCAAAATCTTTTATTATACTTTTTATATCTTCTTCAAAAATTATACTCAATTGCCCTCTCCCATAGAATTTAACCCAAAAGCTTCTAAATCTTCTTTGTACCGAATAAAAGCACGTAAAATATACAAATCCTCTATTGTTGTAATTTTTATATTCCCTCGATTGCCAAAAATCATATATGTAGGTTTATTCAATGTCTTAAACAAAGTACAAGAATCAACAATATCAGTATAATTCGGATTTACTTTTCTTGTAGACTCATGAGCTTGAACAATCTCTCCTAAGTGAAAACTTTGAGGAGCTTGGGCTGAATATGTATGCTTTCGATATGGAACATGTTGAGGATTTTTTCCATTTTCACTTACCAATATTGTTTCAAAACAAGAAGTACAAGTTATTGCGTTGCCATTTTTCTTTGCACATTCTATATTTTTTGTTATAACTTCCTCAGTAATATTTGGTCTAACGCCATCATGAATTAAAACAATTGAATCTTCAGGATTTTCACTTTGAGCAAGTTTTAGTGCGTTATAAATAGAATCTTGACCAGTCGCACCACCTTTTACTATTCCTGCTGTTTTTGTTATGTAATAGTGCTTAACTAATTCCTGCATATATTCATAATAATCAGGATGAATTGCAATATAAATTTTATCTATAGAATGATGATTTTGAAAAAGTTCCAAAGTATGGATAATAATCGGTTTTTCATTAATTTTCAAAAACTGCTTAGGAATAGAATTTTCACCGTTATTTAACCGTTGTCCAGTCCCGCCGGCAAATATTATTGCAATATTTGTCATAACTAAAAACCTCCTCCTAAACTCTTAATTATCTTTACTTGTTCTTCTGATAAATTTTCATACGCACTATGCAGAATCTTCATCTTTTTTGGATATGACATGTAATTGCCATAAATGTTTTTCAAAAAGACGTCTGTATTATTTACCGCTGAAAAATTGGTTCCTTCAAATTCAAGTTCTCTTAATGGTAAAACTACATCTCTATCCAAAAACCAATTTTTTATTTGGTGAGAAAAATCTATTCCGTACACAAAATCACTATTTGTATCAATAGTCTTATCTTGTGGCAAAATCTTTTCACTCATTGTTCTTTCTAACAATGATTTCAATTCTTCATCCGATACTTCATTATTAACTCTATGTTTTAAATCCTTTAGAATTTTATAAATTTCTTTTGTTTTATTTGCTTGTTCTCGGCTATTCAAATATTTTCCGTAAGTATCCAACGGAAAAATATCTACGCCCAAGAATGGACACTGCTTATGCAAAACTTTTATAAAATACTGACAATTTGTATCTTTATCTCTCACAAAATCAGCATAAATATCTGAATTCCTTGACGATGTTTTAAATACTTCTACAATTTTGTTGTAATCTTCTCGGAACATCAAAATATCAACATCATCATCCCAAGGAATAAATCCCTTGTGGCGAACTGCACCCAACAATGTTCCACCATCAAGCATATATTTTAAATTATTCTTTTTACAAACATAATCCAACTCTTTTAAAAGAGCTAAATTTGCCAACTGTATATCTCTTAATTGACCCGTTGCCTTTGGAACTTCTGTTATATCTACATTATTCTTTTTATACTGATAGAAAACATTTTCTTTTCGGGCTTTTGCGATTTCCTTTTTAGCAATTTTTATTTTTATACCCAAAAGATTCACAAGATTTCTTGTTTCAGAATAGTCAACAATTTTTACTATTGGAATTAGGTTAAAAAGTTGAAATTTCTTTCGATATTTTCCAATATATTCTGTCAAAAATAAACAAATATTCTTTTTTGTATAATAATTCAATCTTTCAGGTAAAATGATATTTTTATCTTGGCAAAACTCTTGTAATTTCGTATATGCTTTAGTTAAATCCTCTGCTTTTTTACCGGTGTTATCTTTATATTTAACCAATGAATTATTTCGTTCTACATAGTGATATTTAGTATTTGGAACAGATACAACTTTATTTGAAAAGTAAAGAGCATTCATCGCAAACATTACATCTTCATAAATCTGTCCTTCAGTGAATTTTATTTTGTTATTCTTTATTAAATCGGTTTTATAAATCTTATTCCAAGCATAGAAAAAGAAATGTTTTTTATCTCCGCAAAGTTTAATCTTTTCTTGAATATTTTCAGCAACTTGTTCTTCTGAATATCTAACATTATATTTATCAAAATATTTTTTATGTTTTAAAATACTTGTTACAGCTATATCTGAGTTGTTTTTTGTTGCGGTATTATAAAGTTTTTCAAAGTAGTCTAAATCTACATAATCATCACTATCAACAAATCCTATATAATCACCTGTTGCTTGTTCAAGTGCAATATTTCGAGCTATCGCAACTCCTGAATTTTGTTTATCAATAATTTTTATTCTAGAGTCTTTTTGAGCAAAATTTTTTAGGATGTCTAAAGAGTTATCACCAGAGCCATCATTTACGCAGACAATTTCTATCTCTTTTAATGTTTGGTTAATCAAACTTTCCAAACACTTTGAAAGATATTTTTCCACGTTATATACAGGAACTATTATTGATACTTTTACCAACTAAAACCTCTCTTTATAGCCAAATATTTGCCAATTCTGACCAATCTCCCTTATTTATATGTACAACATTTTCTAGAAAATGTTGTACATATAAGAACACAGTAACCCGAACATGATAAAAAAGAAATAATTTAACACATTACCGTTAATATTTATTTATAAAGAAAAATATTATTACATATTCTTATTTAAAGTTTTTATGATTTTTAAAACCTTAGAACTCGTTTTTAAGTTTATCTTGAACCCCAAAAACTTTAACTGCTCATGCGTTTTAATATCAGAAAGTTTTTCGTAAGACCCCTTAAATATTGGATGCAAAAAAGTTCCAAAGCACTTTTTAAAATCATTCAATCCTTTATATTTTCCAACCCTTTTATGCGGATATGCTCCCCCTGTTTCAAAATACCCACACTTACCAAACATTTCTCTCACATAACAAATAACTTTAAATAGTAAGTATTTATTAACTCCAACTTCCTTGTCATCTTTTGACGCACCCCACCAGTAATAAGCCGTTTTTCCATAAATCAAAATAGCAACAGTTGCAATATATTCATTTGTTTCGTTATCTTTTAAAAAAAATACTTTACTAATTTTTTGAGGAATTAATGTTTCAAAAATATTTTTATTATAACTATCGTCTATAATATTTTTTTTCGCATTTGTTCTTGTATATGTCTCTTTATGAAGTTCTATATATTTATTGCAATCTGCCAAAGAGCCATCCGATTCAACAACGGTATAACGAGCGAGCTTATCATATTTTCTAATAGCTTGCCGAGTTGTTTCCTCACAATCTGCAAGCATTCTATCATCAGATTTTGCTAAATCAACAAGATAGGTATATCTAAGCCCAGGAGAAAAGAAATAATAAATTGACGGGTTGACCATATTATGATTTTCAGGCAAATTTATCGCAGACAAGGGACAAATATTTAAGTCAAAGCTTTTTATTTTAAATTTAGATATATACGAATCTATATAATTTTTGAAAATATCTTTTAAATGTTTTGATTGTTTTTTAGTTAAATTATCTTTTACCACAAATCCCCATTGAGAAACTAGCTTATTTTTGGGAGTTCTATGCAACTGAATAACCATAAATATCTCTTTATTTTCATCAACAATTGCAAATGATTCATTTTTATATGAAATATGACGGTGAAATTTAATCATATCATATAGGAAATAAGCCCACCCCATAGACGATGACCGAACAAATGTATTCCATTTTTCTTTATCTATTTCTGAATAGTGTCTTACGTGAAAGTTCATTCCTTTTCTCCTTTTAGTTTTATTCTTATTAAATGAATACAACATTTTAAGCATATTGTTGTATTTAAAGAACAAGACACTCATTTATTCTTTTGGAGAGCAATAAATCATTTATTCACAAAAAATAGATAACTTTATTTTTAGCATAATTTGTTGTATTTTGATATTACGTACAACAATATGCTTAATTTGTTGAATTATTAAAGTATAAAATTCTCATAACTTTGAAAAATTTCATCTTGTTCAATGCCGATATAACGTAAGGTTATAAACGGGCTGGAATGATTAAATATTTTTTGCAAAATGACAACATCTTTGAACTTTTGATAATGATGATAACCAAAAGTTTTTCTTAATGTATGTGTTCCTATCAATCCCTCAATACCAATTTTTTTACAAGCTAAATTTATAATCCGATATGCCGCAGTTCGTTCCATTCTATTTCCAAATTTTGACAGAAACAACGGTTCTTCATCTAATCTATTTTTAGTAAATTTCTCAAACATAGGCTTTAATTTTGAATTAATCGGAAACTTTTTGAATTTACCAGTCTTCTTTTCAACCACCTGAATATAATTTTTATTTTTCACATCCGAAACATCCAAAGTTAAAATATCAGAAATTCTTAATCCACAATTTATCCCAAGCGTAAAAAGCAGTAAATCTCTTTCACTTTGTTTAGCTAAAAGTCTTTCAATTTTTCTAACATTTTTCAATTCTCTAATTGGTTCTACTGTACCCACTATCAAACTCCTTTCTCTTAATTCCAACAATTTATACAAAACTCAATCTATCAAATTTTTATTATTTTGAGTATTATAAAAGAATAGAAAGGAGACCCCAAAATGTATTTAGTTCCAATACCGGCTTATATGATTAAAAGTGTAATTCATAATCGAAAAGTTTTGAAAATTGCAAATAAAACTTGCCACAAAGTTATGGGGGAAGGAATTAAAGATACACTCAAAACAGCAGACGCACTTGGCTTAATTAATCTTAAATTTTTGAAACTCTATATAAAATGGTATAAAAAACTTTATTTTTAGAAAATTATTTATTAAATTTTGTTACAACACGATATAATAAAGGCAAAATTTGATGTTCAGCCATTTTAAAAACAACAAGATACAAGTGTAAAAAATAGGAGAATAATTAATGTTATCAGCAGTTCAAAATTACAATGTTTCACCAAAGCACCTTGCATTCAAAGGTAAAGATGAAAATACAGATACAAATACAAATCAAGAGAAACAATCAAATGCAGGTTTGAAAACAGGTGCAATATGGGCTGGAATTATGACCCCAGTGGCAATAGGTGCAAATACTCTTACTAGCAAATTAGCTTCAGTAGATGTAACTAGTGCAGGATTAGATAGTAATCAAACTCAACAGTTAATGACACAAATGAAAAAATTATCTGCAACAGGAAAAGCAGGATGGGTTGCATTGCCTATCAATATTGCATTAGCCCTGGGATGTGGAGCATTAGTAGATAAACTAAATAATGCTAAACGTGCAGAATTTGCAGAAAAATTAGCACAAAACGGCAAGGAAGAAATGCTAAAAAATGATGATAATGCTGAAACAACAACTGCAGGAAATGTATATTGCAAATCAAGTGCAGGTAAAAAATGGGGTGCATTATTAGGTCTAGGCGGAGCAATACTTCCGGGTTTAATTACTTTACCTTTGACGAAGGTAAAAGGATTTAAAGCTGATGCGGCATATACATCTAGTCTAATTACTGGTATGGCAGGAAAAACAGTTGCAGGAGTATTGGGAGGATTAGCACTTGGTGCTATTGCCGATCATTTCTCTAATAAAACGGCCGCAAAAAATGCTGACAAACAAGCAGTAGCTGAATAAATAATCACAAATTTACATATAACATAAAAAGAGTGCCAAAGAAAATATCAATGACACTCTTTTTTATTTTTACGCATAAGACATAACTTCTAAAATCGGAATACAATTGAACAGGTAATAACGTTTAACCGTTTCTTGCTCATATATTTTTAAAATCGGAAATCCACCAATAGTTATACT
>CAKUTL010000004.1 GCA_934692295.1 uncultured Candidatus Melainabacteria bacterium | reverse complement strand
GTTCCATCGGCGTATATCTTTCCACCATTTTTCATGTTTTTAATCATATCCCAATGCAAGCCTGATACATTCTTCCCTCCAGTTTCTGGGTATGATGCACCAACAGCCATATGGATAGCTCCACCGATTTTTTCGTCAAATAAAATATTACCGGTAATTTCCTGAATTTCTTCGTTTGTTCCGATTGCAATTTCACCAATACCATGAGAGCCATCATCCATATTTATCATTGCGTGTAGAAATTCTTCTCCTCTTTCGGCTTCTGCTTTAATAATTAAACCATCTTTTATCCATAAATGTACTCCGTTTGCAGAATTTCCTCTGTAATTTTGAGGATAATCAAAATAAATTTCACCATTTATTCCATCTTCAACAGGAGATGTAAATACTTCTCCATCCGGATAATTATTCATCCCAGAACAGCTTATCCATTTTCTTCCTTCAACATTGAATGTAATATCTGTTTTTTCACCTGTGATGTGAATTTCTTTTACATTATTCAAATAATTTGCCCATTTTGTTTGTTTTTCATCTAAATCTTTTAATTTTGCAACAGGGTCATCTAAATCAAGATAACATGATTTGAACAAAAATTCAGAATATTCATCAAAAGACATTTTTGCTTCTTGAGCTAGTGCATGAGTAGGAACATCTGCAATAACCCATTTTGCAGAACCTTCAGCAGAACGGTTCATAAGAATTTCTGATAATTGTTTAGTAGCTTTGCCTCTACGTGAAAGTTTTTCTAAATCAACTCTTGCCATATTTTTAGTATTCAATGGAGCTCCAATTGAAATATACTTGTCAACTGACTCATATTCCAGTTTTGTCATCGGGTCAATATAATCCAATTGCTCATCTGATGCGTTATTGATAAATAACTCTGTCATATCTCCAAAAGAAGTTCTGACAATAGGATTTCCACCTCTTTCTAAAACTCTTTTATATACGGCACGAACCAAATCTTTTGCATACATAGATTCTGCTCTAATTACAACTAAATCACCTTTCTGCACATCTGTTGAATAATCAACAAGAACTTCGGCGTATTTCTCCCAAATAGTTTTTTGCATAATATACCTCTCTTTTTCTTGATTTTATAATATTTTGTAATATATAGCAAATTTTTTTATTTTGAGGTATTAATAGCATATACGAATATAAGGGTCTTTTTATGGTGGATTTAATTACTGAAAAAATAGGGGCAGTAAACTCTTTTGTGATACAACAAAAACAAGAGGATAAAACGCCAAAATTTGAGGGGAATAAAACTTCTAATGTAGAAGAAAAAGCTAAAAAAATTTTTCCATTTGGAATGATTGCAGGCGGAGGATTACTCATATACTATGGAGTTAAAAAGCCAAGCGAAATAAAATTCTTAAAAAAACTTGCAAAAGAAAGAATTTCCAAAATAGGACAAAATGTTCAAGAGTTTGTAACCGAAACTAAGCGTTCAATTCCTGAAACATTTAAAGAATTAAATAAACATATTCAAACTTACAAAAAAAATAGATGGATAAAACCATCTGAAATACTAACGCCTCTTGAAAACGCTAAAATTGCAGAGGATGTAATTGCAGCTCAAGATTCAGGATTTGAAATTATTCAAAATGAAATAAACAAATGCCATAGACAAGGAGCTACAGATTTTGATGACTTTTTAGTTCAAATAAATAAAACAAAACTATCACTATGCGATAAATTAAACCTTGACAGATACCATAGAGATTTGGCTAATGGTGATTTAATTCACTTTCCAAAATTCAAAGATGAAAAACATAAAGATTTGATAGAAACATTGAGTAAAGATGTTGATAAAGAAGTTAAATCAGCATCAGAATCAATGAAACAAACACAAAATGAAGAAATTGCTCAAGCAACAAGAAAAGAAGCCACAAAATTTTCTAAAATAGTAACAGAAACAAGACACCTAGTATCAGATACAAAATCAGATTTAATAGACAAAGCATTTCCTAAAATTCGGAAAATGTTAGGCTTAGGAGAAGATTTTATTCCGAACCACAGACATATCGCAAACTTAAAAAGATTTGAACAGCTATCTGCAGAGGAACTTAAACCTCAAACTCTTCCGCAAGGAGCAGAAAAAATCTTTGCAAATACGATATTTGAGAATATTATGAAAACTAAAGATTTTTCAAAGTTAGATGATAAAGAAATACAAATGATTTTTGCAAGAATGTCTATAACAACAAGTGTTAACGATTTAGGAATAATGGCTGATAGGTTAAGAATAAAAAGCGAATTCGCCAAATCAAAAGGGCTTAATGAAGAAGTTTTGTATAACAATGCACTTGCAAAAGTTGAATTTTTACAAAATAAATTATATAAATTCGGATTAGATAGTTATTTAGAAAAAGCTCAAACAGATTTTTCTAAGCTAAATCCGGAACAGAAACGTGCAAAATTTGCCAGCATATACTCTATCGCAAGAAAAATGGGCTATAACACTATTGAACAAATGGATAAAGCTATTTTAAGCAAGCACAGAGATTATAAAAATTACCCATTCCGCAAACAAATTCCGGAAATAAAACAAAATCCTGACATATATTATTTTTAAAAAGAGGAATTTTTATTTTACACGAGAATTTTTATGATATTATTTTAAATATTAGTTATCTGCAAGTTTATTAGTTTATTAAAGGAGACAATTATGACAGAAAAACGTGTATGGTTATTCAGAGAAGGAAACTCAGAAATGAGAAACTTGCTTGGCGGTAAAGGAGCTAACTTGGCAGAAATGACAAACCTTGGCTTGCCTGTTCCTCCAGGATTGACAATTACAACTGAAACATGTATGGACTATATTAACCATAATAATACAATGCCTCGTGGCTTAATGGACGAAGTTAGAACAGCGTTGAAAGATATTGAATCCCAAACCGGTAAAAAGTTTGGCGATACTGAAAATCCGCTCCTTGTTTCTGTTCGTTCCGGAGCTAGACTTTCTATGCCGGGAATGATGGAAACAATCCTTAACCTTGGTTTGAATGATAAAACTGTTGAAGCAATGATTAAATTAACAAACAATCCGAGATTCTGTTATGATAGTTACCGCAGATTTTTAACAATGTTTGGTTCTGTTGCTTGGGAAATTGATAGACAAAAATTTGAAGATTATTTAGATAGAATTAAAGAAGAAAAAGGTTATAAATCTGATACTGATTTGAATGCAGAAGATTGGAAATCTTTAATTGAACCATATAAAGTATTGATTAAACAAGAAACAGGAAAAGATTTTCCTCAAGATCCGTATGTTCAGTTGGAAGAATCTATTGAAGCTGTATTCCGTTCTTGGAATATTCCTAGAGCTGTTGCTTATAGAGAACATTACAAAATTGACCATAACTATGGTACAGCTGTAAACGTTCAAACAATGGTATTTGGAAATATGGGGGATGATTGTGCTACTGGTGTATCATTCACTAGGAACCCATCAACAGGTGAAAATAAATTTTATGGGGAATATTTGACTAACGCTCAAGGTGAAGACGTTGTAGCTGGTATTAGAACTCCAAAACCTATTGCAGAATTAGAACATGAAATGCCAGAACTTTATAAACAATATGTTGACATTGCGAAAAAACTTGAAAAAGGCTATAAAGATGTTCAAGATATGGAATTTACGATTGAAAAAGGTAAATTATGGATTTTACAAACTCGTAACGGTAAAAGAACCGCTAAGGCATCTGTGAGAATTGCTGTTGAAATGTGCGAAGAGGGTATTATCGACAAGGAAAGAGCTGTTGAGCTTGTTGATGCAAACCAATTGTACCAAGTTTTATTGCCAGATTTTGATCCAAAAGCAAAAAAAGAAGCTCATAAAATTGCTCAAGGTCTTGCTGCATCTCCAGGGGCTGCTGTTGGTAAAATCGTTTTTGATACCGAAGAAGCTGCTGAACGTGGTAAAAATGGTGAAAAAATTATCTTAGTAAGAATTGAAACTTGCCCAGATGATATTCACGGTATGATTGAATCTCAAGGTGTTTTAACTTTACGTGGCGGTATGACTTCTCACGCAGCAGTTGTTGCAAAAGGTATGGGTAAACCTTGTGTTGCTGGTTGTGAAGATTTGTCAATTGACTTGAAAAACGAGACTTTAACAGCAGGAGATGGAACTGTTTATCATAAAGATGATGTTATTTCTCTTGATGGTGGTACTGGCGAAGTTATGGATGGTGCAATTCATCTTGTTCCTCCAACAATGGACGAAAACTTTAATAAGTTGTTCGCTTGGGTTGATGGAATTAAACTTCTTGGAGTTAGAGCGAATGCTGATACTCCAGCAGATGTTGCAAAAGCACTTGAATTAGGAGCTGAAGGTGTTGGTTTGTGTAGAACAGAACATATGTTTATGGACCCAGAAAGACTTCCTTGGGTACAAAAGATGATTGTTGCTGGAACTTCTGAAGCTAGAAAAGAAGCTTTATCTAAACTTCTTCCTATGCAATACTCTGACTTCTACGCAATGTTCAAAGCTTTAGGCGAAAAATCTATGACAATCAGACTTTTAGATCCACCTCTACACGAATTTTTGCCAGATAAAGAAGAATTAATTGCAAAAGTTGCAACTAAAAAGGCAAAAGGTGAAGATTCTGCTGAAGACGAAAAACTTCTAAACATCGTGGAAGCAATGTCTGAATCTAACCCAATGATGGGCTTAAGAGGTTGCCGTTTAGGTTTAACTTATCCTGAAATTAATGAAATGCAAGTTAGAGCAATTTTTAGTGCCGCTTGTGATTTGAAAAAAGAAGGATTGAATGTAAAACCAGAAGTTATGATTCCTCTTATTGGACATGTAAATGAACTTAAAACTGTTAAAGGAGTTCTAGAACGTGTTGCAAACGAAGTTATGGATGAAAAAGGCGTAAGAGTTGAATATATGTTCGGTACAATGATAGAAATTCCTCGTGCAGCATTGACTGCTGATCAAATTGCTGAACACGCAGAATTTTTCTCTTTCGGTACAAACGATTTGACTCAGATGACTTTTGGATATTCAAGAGATGATGCTGAAGGAAAATTCTTGCAAAATTATGTTGAGCAAAAGATTTTACCAGCTAACCCGTTCCAAACTCTTGATCAAGAAGGTGTAGGACAATTGATGAAAATTGCTCTTGATAAAGCGTTGAAAGTTCGTCCTCACTTGAAACGTGGAATTTGTGGTGAACACGGTGGAGATCCAGCATCTGTAAAATTCTGCCATAGAATTGGTTTAAATTATGTGTCTTGTTCTCCTTTCAGAGTTCCGCAAGCAAGACTTGCAGCGGCACAAGCTGTAATTGAATTTAAACATGCAAAAGATATTTCATTGCCACTTGGTTGTAAATAGTTTGCAGTAAAAAATACAGAATAAACGCAGGACAGAATAATTTCTGCCCTGCGTATTATATTAATAATTTAATGGTTAAAAATAATAGCAAAAATTTTTTTTGATTTACCCCTTTACAAAAAAAATTCCCCATGTATAATAAATATTGTGGAGCGAAAGCAAAACACCAAAGGCGAGAGCCAATGGGGGATTAGCTCAGCTGGTAGAGCACCTGCTTTGCACGCAGGGGGTCAGGAGTTCGAATCTCCTATCCTCCACCATTTAAAACAACTAGAACAATTAAAATCAGAGCCTAAGGGCTCTTTTTTAATGCTTTTGATACATTTATCTTTTGAAGAAATTATTGCTGACTTGAATTCAGCGAATCCAACTTCCGCAATCTCTTTTTTAGCAAGTTTTACGAGATTTTCAATAGTCGTAAACGGTTCTTTAAAGACCACTTTAACCCTTTTGTCTTTTGCTGTTGCAGACAGATATGTTTCTCTAATAATATTAGCGACTTCTTCTGCTGAAAGTTCGGTAGCTGGTAAGCTTGCTTTTCGGCACAAATCAAGGATTTTTAGCTCTGTATCTAAGAAATTTGTATTAGCATAGAGGTGTTTTTGGTATTCTGCACTTAATCGGTTTAATTTTACCTCATATTCGTTTTTTAGATTTATCCACATGTCATAATCAAGGACATTATTTACTTGGTCAAGATACATCTTTTTTAGAATTTCTTTGCATTGTTCGATTTCAGATGTAATTCTTGTTATTTCTGTTTTGTGATACTCCTGTTCATCTCCCAAACATTCTTTGAGTGAATATTTTACTAATTCGTATAAATCCTCATCTAACCCAATACGTTTTAAGTGCATACGGAAAGATTGAGTAAGATGTTTTTCAGAAATATAACAAGTATTAGGGCAACTTCTATCAAAATGCGAACAGCGGTAATAAATATTGTGTTTTTTCTGTCTTTCTCCACAGAATGAATATCCGCAAACTCCGCATTTTACTATTCCGGGATATAGGAAATCAAAGTTTTTACGAACTTTTGACTTATCTACTTTATGAAAAGCTAATTGGGCTTTGTCAAAAATCTCTCTTGAAATTATTGCAGGGTGCTTGCCTTGGTAAATAATGCCGTTACAATTCATTTGACCAACATAGATAACATTTTTTAACATTGATTCAAGTACACATTGAGTTATTTTAGGTCTTTCGGCTTTGTAGTAGTATCCCTCAACAAAAAGTTCTTCGCATAATTTTCTAAGTGAAAATTTTCCGGTTGCAAATAATTCAAAAGCTCTGCGAATAAACAAAATTCTTGATTTATCTATGATTAAATTCTTTTTTGCTCCTCTCAAATATCCGTAGGGTGGTTGGAATGGCCAATAACCCTGTTCCAGTCCCTCATGTAATCCTTTTGAAATTTCTTCGGAAAGGTTATCAATGTAATTTTTTGCCATTAGAACCTTAATCCCATGGATAAATTTGTCATGGGATTTGGAATTTTTGCTAATAATGCTACCTTCTTTTACTAGATGAACTTCTAAGTCATAATCTTCAAGAGTAACATAATCTTTGAAGTTACGATATAATCTATCTGTTTTTTCTACAAGTACGGTCTTTATTTCAGGATTTTCTTTTAGAAAAGCTAACATGGCATTATAATTAGTTCGACCTGCTTTCTTGGCGGTTTCAGCGTCTGAATATTCATTGACAATTTGAAATCCGTTTTTTAGTGCGTATTCTTTTAGCAATTTTAACTGTGCTGGGATAGAAAATCCCTCACGTTCTTGTTCTCTGCTAGATACACGAGCATAAATAACCGCTTGTTTGTTTTGCATAATCTGAACTCCTTAAAATTTCTGAACTTGTATGTTTTTATTTTTACTCATTTTGGCAAAAAGTAAAGTGAGCATTCCATACGACTTCCCAATAAAATATTCTGGAAAAATAATCAACAAAAGATTTTAAGATTTGGTGAAATCGAAATTAAAACATTAAGAAATGCAAAAGAAAACCCGCACATGAAAATGTGCGGGTACATTCAAAAATAAGGAATTTATGACTAATTATCTTTTACGGATTTTTCGAAAAGTTGGTTTGAATGTGATTTTGACTTTATCGCCTTGAAGTTCAAATTTATTCGTAATGAGTTTGAGGGTTTCTCTTTGATTTTCCATATTTAGGTTAATAAATGAGTCGTAAAGTCGTTTTTGAGAAATTTCGTTGCATTTTGACTCCAAATATTGTATTTCTTGTTTGGTTTTTGAAATCTTTTTGGTCAGGTTACTGTACTTATTGTCAATATCTTCCTGATTTGCGGCGATGAAATCCTCATCATCTATACCATTCTCCTCAATAAAGTCGTTTAGTTGTAGTTCCTTATGGTATTTACGACTAACATTTCGTTTTAGGTTAGAATATTTTTGTTTTATGGGCTTTAATTCTTCTTTTAAAACTTCTTGAATAATGTCTTTTGGGATTAAGTTTAGTCGAATTTCTTTGAGATAATTCAACACAAAATCGGTAACGATTGTTTCATTAACCGAATGTCGGATTTTGTCGTTATCAAAAGCAGTATAATAGATATATCGACCTTTTTTGATTTCTCCAGTCATAATTTTTCCTGTTTCTTGGAGTGTTAATAAGTTTGAATAAAGAAAACAATGTTTTTGTTGTTTTTCATTTGCTGAAATTTTTAAGACATCTTGAACTTTATCGAATAATTCTTTACTGACGATTGGCTTATACTTCCCTTTTATCGGAGTTTCAATATCTGGAAAGTCAAAATATCCGGTATAAAACTTGTTTTTCAAAATTCGTGAAAGAGTTGCTTTTTGAATTTTCTTGCTTTTTTGCAATTTATATTCATAACCGAGTTCAAATAGCTTTTCAGAAAGTGTGTTCAAAGAATATTCATTAGTTGAATACAATTCGTAAACCTTTTGTACAATTTCTGCTTCTTTGGGGATAATAACTATTCGTTTGTTTCGCATTCTGTACCCAAATGGAACTCTACTTGGGCGAATTCCTGTTTTTGCTCTTTCCATAAGCCCCTTTTTACGAATTTCATTCATGTGCTTAACTTCAAATTCTGCACTTGCAATAAGTATGCTTGTTAAGAATTTTTCATGGGATTTGAAAGGTTTAGAAATAGTCATATTCTCTTTTACAAAAATTATTTTGGTATCAAATTTGTCAACAAGCATTTCAATCGGGTAGAAATCATACTGATTTCTTGTTAAACGATTTATGCAGAATGAAATAATCACATCTGCCTTATCTTTAGATTGTTGATTTGCAATCATTTTGTAGAAAACTGGTCTATCATACGGTGTCATAGCACTTTTATTTTCATAATAGACATTCCTGACGGTAATACCGTTTGCCTCACAATATTTTCGGCATTCGTTTTCTTGTGTTTCTCTCGACATTCCATCTTCTTGAGATTTACTTGACAATCTTATATAAATATCTGCTATTATTTTCTTATTCATCGTCATACTCCTTATTTTCAGGTCTAAAAGATACTCTATTTTTTATGTCTAATAAGGTTTCATTCTCAGATATATCAAATTTTATTGCTTTGCCAATAGGCTTGAGGTCTGTTGCATTTAAGTTTACTGCTCGTTTGTCATTTGCTAATTTTAATCGGAGCTGAGCAGGTGTTAGTTTTCGGTATTCACTCGTACTGTTGTAAATATCACAGTATTTTGTGAGATTTATTCGTAAATACTTGTTTTTAGTGATTAGAAAATCTCTGCCATATATAAGCAATTCCTTATTAAATAGCTTATACACATCTGCCAAAAATACATCTCCATAGGATAGTTCTGTATCAATGTATTGTTCAAAATATTCAAGATATTCTTTGCCAAAGTTTCAGTATTTAGGATTTCTTCGCCTAAAATATCATTGATTACAGCCCAAATTGACATTCCGATTGCAACGTTATTGCAAATTCTAGCAAAACTGCAATATTTTTGAGAGATTTTGTATTGTTCATGGTAAATCTCAATGATTTTACTTCTGTAATACAGAATTTCAGGCAAAAAACAAGAAAGCAGTTTCAAATTTTCTTCGGAATGATACTTAAAGTTGCTCAAATCAAATTGTCCACGTTTGAAATTTACTGGAATACATCTTGAAAAATTTGCAAAAGTCATATTTTCAAAGAAATGGTTTGTTCCTGCACAAAATGAAGTATTGATTTCGGTAACAATTTCTTTCCCGTCTTTAGAAGATTTTTTCCTAGGATTAGCCGAAAATGCGTCTTTCCCCAAGTCCTCAAAATTTAGCATTCGCTTGTTATCCAACTCCTCAAAAAATACAACAAAATTATTAAACTTTTGAAGTTGAACACGCAAAGCCACCATTGTTGACGTTCCGCTTGTAAGTTTTGTATAGTTAGTAATGCCGAATATTGCGGCTAAAATATGAATAATAGTTGATTTCCCTGCATTTGATTGCCCATAAAATATAGCATACGGAAAACCTTGAGCCTTTGAAATAAATAAGTCAAAAAAGCAATTTGCAATTACAACCGCTATTGCCATATAAATAGGTGCATTAAAAGTTTTTATTATCGTCAAAGCAAGTTCTTTGAGAATTTCTTTTGGATTATTCCGAATAACAAGTTTTGGTACCACATCATTTGCAGGGAGAATTTGGAGTTTTTCTTCCTCTGTAAGATGTAAATCATCAGGGATTTTGGGGTATTCTTCTATTGTTTTGGTATCAATTTGAATTTTTGAATTTCCCATAATATAAGAATTTTCAGACGATTGATAACCAAAATTTGTGTAAATTTCAATACTTTTCAAATTTTCATATAGCATTTGAATTAGTAGCAAAAACTTTTGCTTGTTGAAGTTTTCGTAAAGCCCGACAATTCCATGATGAATAGCCTTAAAAAATGTGCTAAAATCTGTTTCATCGTTTCCTTCAATAATTTTGATGTAGCGTTTCTGCAGTTGTTGTTCTTTAATCACTCATAACACAAGTTTTTCTATAACCTTGTAAGTGTTTTTAGTGTTGGTTATTAGTTTTATTACGAATAAACCTTGAATAGTATAATTTGCAATTTTACAGGTAATAATTTCATTATTTTTGTCTGGGTAGCTGTAGGTTAAACAGTTATCTACGTTTTCGATTTTCTTCATTTGATTTCCTCCTATTGATGATAAAAAAGAACGCTCAAGTACACTTGAGCGTTCCGATAGTTCTGATAAGGATTTCTCCTTATTCTTCTGATATTGTAATCACAATATCGTTAGGTCCAATTGGAATTTCACTACTTGGAGATACAACTATTTGATTGTATTTTGTCATTACTGCATTTAAAAGATTGTTCTTCCAATGTAGAAAGACATTATACCTCGCAAATTGTAATGAAAACGGGATGTACTCATCAGGAAGTTGAATTTCGTAAATACTACTTAAAACATCTTCTTCTGAATATGAATTTAAGATAGTTCCAATATGTAAATCAACAAGAAGTTTGATTTCTTCAAGTGAATCAATATTTGAGACTTCCAAAAATTCACCGTTTTTGTTGAAAAATTTACTGTTTTCCAACTTTTCCATTACGGATTGTGCAATTCCGATTTCTTTTAATTTTTCGAAATCGTATGCACCAAGAGTACAATAAGAAAGATTTTCTGTCATTTTCTTTTTCTCCTATAGCTCTACTCTATGCCCGTAGAGTTTAGATTATTTTTGTACTACACTGTTCATATATAGCATAGTTCTATGAACAGCTATGAATGGAGATTAAATCTCCGATTGGGAAGAAGTTAAACGGGTTGAAATCGTATCAGCAAATAAGATTTTTAATAACCGTTTAATTTCTTCTTTTTCGTAATCACTTCAACTTGTGTCTTAATTACGAAGACTATTTTTTCAAATTTGTTTGTTCACGTTTTTCTCCTTTCGTATACTGTATATAAAATCTTTTTCATCAAAAATTTGTTTTATTGTGATTATTCGTATTATTTATTTGAAATATTGACTATATAAGCATTTTAAGTTATTATTTTATCAATACAAAGTATTGATAGGTAAAAATATGGTACTAAAGAGATTAAACTGTTTGCATGAATGGGTTAAAAATGGAACTAAAAACGGAAAACAACGATATATTTGCAAGAAATGCAAAAAAACTTGTGGAGAGTTAGATATAAATATACAAAAAGCATTATATAAGTTGAATTTAGACCTAATACATTCATATCCAGAAGAAGATGAATATATCTGGAATGAAGATTATTCATTTGATGATGAAGTATATAAATTTAGAGTTTCTAAAATCCGAATTCCATTATCAGAATTTGTTAAAATGATAAAAAGTACAAAAGGGCGAATAAAGAATTCTATGATTGTTTATTTGAATGAAATAGAATTAGGAAGTTCTAATTTTAGAGAACAACAACTTTTAGTATATGAGGTATATTAATTTATGTATGAAAGATATTTTTTAGGGCTTGATTCTGAAGAATTAGATAATTTTTTAAATAATAGTAAATTAAGTGTAAATCCATTTGCAGGAATACAAGGAAGATATTTGCAAATTGACAAAATTATGCAAAGAATACTTTTTAATCTCCCAGAAGATAAAAAGATTTTTTTAGCCAATAAAATCAAAATGTTTTATAATGAGGAACAAAATCCAAACTTGAATAATAATTCTCTGTTGCAATGGATTAGTAATGGAGATGTTTTAGTATTTTATTCTCGAAATAGATTTATAGATGTTTTTCTTTGGATAACATCTAAGTACCTTTTGAGTATAAAAAAAGAAAATATGCTAACGCTTTTTGAAAAACGAAATTACAAAATTGAAATTTTAGAAAAAAGGCTGCACAAAAACCTAGAATTATGGGCTTTTTTAACGAAAACATCAGGAAAGCAGAAAAAGCAAGATAAATGTATTTTTGTATTTAAAACATCTGAACATGTGATTTTTATTTCTCCAAAATTCAGAGTCAATTTATCAGAATTTTGTGGGGAATATATTAATTTTGACATAACCTCAACAAAAGTTTTAACAATAAATAATTTTGATTTCGAATTAGTTGATGAAATTGCAGATAACAATTTTTCTCTTGAAAATCTTCGAAAGAAAATTATGTATAATCCAAAAACAAAACATTTAGAAAATCGTACAGAATTTATAACTCACTATCTATGTTCTTGGATAATTCCAGCTGGTGAGGCTGCTGAGATTTCCGCATTGGCAGATTCTGAATAATAAATATTATCAAGTTGATTTTTCAATTATTTTGATTTCATAATCTGTTAGATTGTAAAGTTTATAGACACCTTGGTCAATTTTGTAATCAAGACTATTTATTCGTTATTTGATTTTCTTTATACAAAATAATATGTCTTTCTTTTAGAGCAAGAGTTTTCAATCGGATATAAAACTATAGCCATGATTTTATTGTTTGTGTTAGACTTTTATTGGAAAGTAGGAGTTTAATATGAACGAACAAGAAAAACAAGAGATACTTCTAAAAGCTAAGACCTTTTTTAAGGAAAATATTGTAAAAAATCATATTAAAAATACTAAGAAATTAAAAAAGATAAAAGAATTTGTTATTAATCCTTTTTTAATTAAATATTTGGCAAATTTTGCTTTTGGGGACACTTCAAAAGAAAGTCTGGCCAAGGCTCTTATTTATCCAAGAGTCTTAGGAACATCTATAAATACTACTTTTGGCAATCAAATTCAAACTTTTTGTTGTGAAGTATTATCTGGTTTGGCTTCTACTACTTCTGGTATTGACATTGAATTTGTAGACGCTATTGATGGGAGAAGAAAATATTGTCAAATTAAATCTGGCCCGAATACAATAAATTTTGCAGATATTACATCTATTAAAGATGATTTTAAGGCGATTAAAAATTTAGCTCGTGTAAATCGATTACCCAATTTTAATCCAAATATTGATTGTATTGTTGGAATTCTTTATGGAGTAGAGTCAGACTTATCTCAATTTTATAAAACAATTAACGAAGAATATCCTGTAGTTATAGGGCAAGATTTTTGGTATCGATTAACTGGGGATGAAAATTTTTACAATGAACTTATTGAAACATTTACATCTATTGCTGACGAAGTTGACAGCACAGATTTAATTTCCGAAATTATCCAAGAATTGGTTAAACAATTATAATTAGTTATCTGATAAATAGGATTTAATAGCCTTTTTTATTTGTACCCCAATTTGTCTTCCTAGTTCTACAGGTACTGCGTTTCCAATTTGTTTGTATTGTTGCCCAATACCTCCTGTGAATTCCCAGTCGTCAGGAAATGTCTGTATTCTTGCATATTCTCTAACTGTAAAAGGTCTAGTTTCATCGGGATGACATCTTTCTGTTTGTTTCTGACTTGGGGAACAGGTCAATGTTAGGCAAGGTTCATCCCAAGCAATTCTTCTCGCCATTCCAGTTCTTCCTCCACCACTTGTAAAGCTTTTACCCATATATGTTTTTTGTATATTTAATGGTAAATTTCTCCAACAACCACCTGGAGGAACAAGTTTTAATACATCTTGCTTGGTTTTGCTATAAGATTGCCCTTCTGATTTTGGAACATTTTTTAATGCATCTCGTAAGGTTTTTATTTTCTTTGATTCTTTGGGGTATTCAAATTTTATTTTTGAACCCTTTTTGGTTCCCACGATTACAATTCGTTCCCTTTTTTGTGGAACATTATAATTTACCGCATTTAATAATTTTGTTTGTATGTCATATCCTAGGCTTTCAAAAATATCAATAATAGTTTTTAAAGTTCGCCCCTCATCATGAGATATTAATCCTCGAACATTCTCTGCAACAAATATTACTGGTTCTGTTTCTTTTACACAACGAGCAAATTCATAAAATAATGTTCCTCTAGTATCTTCAAAACCAAGTTTTTTACCAGCATAACTAAAAGCTTGACAAGGGAATCCTCCTGTTACAATATTTATTTTTCCCTTATATGGCTTAAAATCTATTTTTGAAACATCTGAACAAATTACATTCCAATTTGGTCTATTTTTTGATAAGGTATCGCAACAATATTTGTCATTGTCAACATGAAGAATAGTATCAATTCCAGCTTGTTCCAAACCAAGAGCTAATCCTCCTCCTCCTGCAAAAAGTTCAATTGCAGAATATTTACTTGTTTTTGGAATATAGTTTTGTTTTTTTAAGTGATTATCTTTAAAATTAATAATTTGATCAGGTGTTACTCGTAAAACTTCACTTAATTCAAAAAAAGTAGATTTAATAGGATTATATCTATCTGATAAAATAACAGATAATTGATTTTTAGTTATTCCAACTTCATTTGCTAATTCTGTTAGAGTATTAATCCCAAGATTTTTCATAGCCTTTTTTATATTGTCTTTATTTGCAACTGTCATACTTTCCCTTTGTTATGATTTTATATTAACACAGTGGTTCCATTAAAAGCAATTAAATTATAAAAGTTAATAAAGATAAAGTATTATTATTTGGTTATGTAGATAAAAATTGTAGAAAAATAGAGTAAACATTAACTTAGGTAAAGAAACTATATAAGATTGTAAGGTATTTAACATTTTATATGATAAGATTTACTTATGAATAATCAATATACTGCACAAATACATATACAAAATACAAGACCAATAAAAATTGAAAACATAGTAGCATTTTTTTCAGCGATACAAAAAGAATATAACTCATCTGTTGGAAAAGATTACCAAAAGCATATTCAAGATTCAATACCAGAAATTGCAATATCACGAATTCACTCTGGCAGTCAAATATATGAATTGATTATTGTATCAACTCTTGTTCTATATCCAGAAATATTGCAGTATACAATAGTTGATTTTTTTAAATATTTACAAAAGTTTTTACAAAAATTTGAAAATGAAGAAGTAGATGATTTAAGTTGTTCTAGAAAAGAATGTAGACATGCTAAAAATTTAACAGAAATATTTGAAGATGATGGAAAATTAAGTCTTGAAATTGAAACTATGAAAAATCGACAAACTATAAATAAAATAGAAATTTCAAATCAACAAGGACGTATTGTAAGGGAAAAAGCAATAATAAAACTTCAACAATTAGAAGCACAACATATAAATAATTTTGAAAATGTTTTATTACAGTTTTATCAAACAAGAAATGTTAGTGGTTCGTCTCCAGGAGATAAAGCAATTATTCCAAGTATTTCGGATAAACCAAATAAAATATTATTTAATGACGATAATTTAAAGAAATCTATTTTGGAAGAAGATTCAAATATTTTTAGAAATTTATACAGAGTTTCTGGGTCGGTTGAATACAAGGGGGAAAAAGTACAAAAGTACAATATTGACAAAATAGAAACAATTAATGGAAAAAATAATGAGTATACTTTCTAATAATAAAGATTTAATTATTGAAATATTTCGGACATCTCCAGCTTGGATAGCTCTTGTCATATCGGTTGTTTCTCCAATTTTATATAAAAAAATAGAATTGGAGAAAAGTAAAGCGAATTTTTTATTTTCTAAAAGGTTTGATATTTTCCAGAATTATTTTGGGAAACTATATATATTCAGAAATTCTATTATAAATTTAATATCAATATTATTATATCATATAGAACATAGTGAATTTATTGATTTAACTGATGTTAATACTGCAAAAGAAAATTTATATAATATTTGGAATGACATAAAATTATCAGAATCATGTTTATGGCTTCTTTCTGATTATAAAGTTCTTAAACTTAAAGGTTCTATTTCAAAATCTACAAAGATTTTTTTTCAGAAAATAGATTTATTGTCTCAAAATGGAGTTTTAAAACTTAATGAACAATCAATTAAGGAATTGATTGAATTAGCAAAAAATACTCAAAATTCAATAGCTGAAATATTAAATGAATTTAGAAAAGAGATGACAATAGATAAATAACTTAAAGTACACAAAATGTAAAAATTCTATAGAAAGGCTTTCTAAAAAGCAAAATGCGCCAAAATGCTAATAGCTTTAGCATTTTTACTAAAAATATATCGTAAAATTGTTAATTTTTGCTAGATACAAGCAAAATTTTCACGAGAGAAAATAAGAAGATTAAATTTCTGCGGAGAGATAATTAATGAACTAGATAAAATAATGTTGTGTAAAAATGCAATATAAAAGGAGCCAACTCTAGGCTGACTCCTGACTTGTTCTTTTTTACTGGAGGAATGGCTCTAGTCCATTTATGCCTCACAACTTTGGGTACATATATACTATAAGTGATAATAAAAGACCTGCCAATTATTTCCAAATGCTCATATACTCAAAATTGAGTTAATAAAACTTTAGACTTAGTCCGGAATTTGGCTTTAAGAGTTCTGTTTGAGTATTTGAGCTGAATAATTTTCGGTAATCTCTGCATAATTCAAGAAGTTGTTTAATTTCTTGTTTATCAAAATAAACTTTATTCATAGCAAGTTTAGATTGTTGGCGTTCGTGCATAGATTGTTTTGCACGATACACACAAAGTTTTTTATTTTCATTCAACGCACGTATTAGCATAGCTCTGATGTAGTAGCGGTTGAAATCGTTAAATGTAAGAGTTTCTCGAATATTAGACGGAGTTTTTCGCCCTCTGTTGTCTTTTTCTCTAAAATCTGATTGAGAAAGTTTTTGTTGTAATGTTTCAAGTGTTCCGGTAGAAAAACATTCTTTCAGTAATCTTTTGTATTTGAACATGCCTGTTGATGTTAGGGATTTTGGTTCATAGAATAAACCTGTTTTAAGGTCTGATTCTAATTCACTAATCATAATCAATCTTGTTTGCTCATCTAAATTTGGGAAATAGTACATAAAGAAATCTCCTATGCTTGTGGTAACAAGTAAATTTATAGAAGATTTTATTGATTTTGAAAGAAAAAATATTTATGATATTCTTAAGAAAAAGGAAATGAATATGCCTGAAAAGTATGAAATTGTATATGTACTGAGAAACGAAGCTATGCCAAATCTTATAAAAATTGGTAAAACTCAAAGAAAAGATTTGCAAGCAAGAATGTCTGAACTTTATTCTACAGGAGTTCCTTTACCGTTTGAATGTTTGTGGGCAGGTGAAGTCAGTGATTGTTCAAAAATTGAAGCACTTATTCACAATGCTTTTAGAAATTGTCGAATAAATCCTAGAAGAGAATTCTTTAATATAGAACCAGATCAAGTAATTCCTTTGCTACAAGTGTTAGCAACAAGAGAAATAACCTTTGATGTAGATAAAGCTTTGAATAAAGGGGTTACTGAGGAAGAATATAATGCTGTTAAGCAGTATCATAGACCAATGCTGAATTTTGATGAAATGAATATTCCTAATGGTGCGATTTTGAACTATGTAAAAGATACTAATATCACCGTAAAAGTTATAAGTGAAAAGAAAGTTTTGTTTAATGACAAAGAGTATTCATTAACCAAAGCTACAAGAGAATTGCTTGAATTACCATACAATGTAGCACCATGCAGATATTGGACTTTCGAAGGCAAAAATCTCCAAGATATTTACGACGAAACATATACTAATGTAGTTAGTTAATATTAAACTTATGCGAAAACCAGATTATTCAAATTTTTCTACATATAAACAAAAAGCATTTAGTATGGATATGGATAGTCCTGTTAAAGGCTTAATTGTTATTAATAATGGATTGTACGCATTTTGTGAAAAAAGTATTTATAGAATTATTATGGGAACTGAAAGAGATTCTCAAAATCAATATTTACTATCTCCTAATACAAAATCCAAAATATTGAATAAAGGAGTTGAAAATTCGCTTGTTGCTAATTTTTTCTATTTTTTAGAGGGGATAGAGCAAAAACATTTTGGAAAATATCAAGCTATAACTTTTTCTAAAAGGACTAATATAGAGCAAGTCAAGGGTATAATTTTTCAAATTTTATTGAATTGTGCATCTTTCGAGGATTCGTATATTGATTTTGCAAACAGTTTTAATGAGCAACTAAATAAATTAGATGTTCCAGAATATGCAAATAATTTTGAGATAAAAGCATTTATGCCTAATTTAGAAAAGAAAGTTAAGGATATTATAATTACAGAATGTGGTTCAATATTGAATAAACTTTCAAGATTATTAACTGCCTTTTATGATACTTCCTTATCTGAAAATATAAAGAATTCAATTATGAAACATGATAAGCGAATAGATAATGCCGTTAGAATTTTAAGATCTCAAAACCTTGTTTCAGAAAATGGATGCTTAGCTACCTTTGTAAAAGAACAGAATAGTAAATTTTTAGCAAAGTTAGTTGATATAAGAAATGCTTTAGAACATCCAGATCATAATAAATTTATTCAAATAAATAATTTCTCATTATCTCCTGATAGAACGTATGTGTATCCAAATTGGGAGTTAAATTTGCCAGATAAGTATGAAAAAAGAGGTCTGATTACTGATCTAGAAAATCTTTGTAAAGATTTTCTAGATTTTGCTATGGTTTTTATTTGGAAATTGCTAGAAGAATCTTTTGAAGAATACTCTTTTTGTGAAGAAGGTAAAATTTACAAATATACAAAACCTAAAATTTAGAATATCAATATCTACAGTTTTTTTCTCAAGCAAATTTTTGTTCGTAGATTTTAAAAAATGCGTAATTTCAACATGCCTGAAACATAGTCAATTAAGCGATTTGGCGAGTTTGGAGTGTTAAGCCGTATGTAAAGTTCCACCATTTAAAACAACTAGAACAATTAAAATCAGAGCCTAAGGGCTCTTTTTTAATGCTTTCGATACATTTATCCTTTGAAGAAATTATTGCAGACTTTAATTCAGCGAAACCAACTTCCGCAATCTCTTTTTTAGCAAGTTTTACAAGTGTAAATTTCCAACAAGTTTGAGAAAAACTTCCAAGGTATTTTGAGAAAAACTTAGTCAGGAGCAAAGTACTATTTTAAATTCTTATTATTAAATCGTTTCAACTAATACTTTAGTATCTATACAGCTTCAGGTTAAGTTTTTATTATTAGAATCTTGATTAATATTTAAAATTTCTTTTCCCATACGTTCGATTAATTTTACAACTAGAGCGTTTCCCATTACAAAATATCTAAATTTTTCTGGCATTCCAGTATTTGTCCAATTGTCAGGAAAATTATTTAGACGTTCACATTCTAATGGTGTAAGTAGTCTTAATTTTTGAGTTTTGTAATCGACAACAACATGAGTGCTACGATTTAGTGATGATTCACTTGTCAACATTGTTCTACCTGGCAAATTCATATTATCAGGGAATGCCATTTTACCCTCTGTATAATAATAAATTTCACCATTAGGACGTTTTCGTTCTTCTCGTTTTGCACCCTTTAAATATATCCATTTATCAAGATTTCCATTTAAGAAAAATCTATCATCAACATTATCTTTTTCACAAATATCATTTAACGTTTTAGGTTCCTCATATAATGGAACTGTATCCATAGTATAACATCTGCCATCTATACAAACACCAGAATTACCAAAATTCATAGTAAATTTATCAGAAATATCATAAATTGATTTAAATCTGTCTTTTGATAGACTACAAATTTCAACTTGATTTTCTGAAATGTTATTAGTTTCTACAGGAAAAGCAGAAGCAAAAAATCCAGTTTGCGTAAGTATATTAAGTTTATTTGTATTTAATATTTTCTTATATCGAGAATTATTAGCATTATTTAGAAATGCGAAAATAAACGTACGACGTCTTCTTTGAGCACAACCATATTCAGCTGCATTTATAACTCTCCATTCTATAGTATAACCACAGTCAGTAAGAGTTCGAAGAATAATTCCAAAATCTCGCCCTCTTTGTTTTGCAGGTGATTTTAAAAGTCGATCAACATTTTCTAGTAAAATATATTTTGGTCGTTTTGTATCAACAATGTCAGCAATATGCCACCAAAGAGCCCCTTTTTTCCCTTCAATACCTTTTGCCCCAGTTCTGGCAACAGAATAATCTTGGCAAGGAAAGCCCCCAACTAACAAGTCATGTGCCGGAATTTGGTCTTTAACGTTTGCAATATCTTCATTTACACAATTATGATTTTTACCAAAATTTTTAACATAACAGTCAAACGCATGTTGTGATAATCTGCCAGGTTCCCATTGGTTAGCCCAGATTGTATCAAATGTTGATTTTGATGCATTTTCTAGACCAATCCTAAAACCGCCAACTCCTGCAAATAATTCTACTACTCGAATTTTTGATTTTTTTTCTTTCAAAGTCATGTTTCACCATTTCTGTGATTATGATACCATAAAGTTAGAAAGGAAATCCAAATGGAAACAAAATATTACAATTCAAAAGAAGAATTACTAAATAAAGCAAAAGAGTGTATTGGAATTCCTTTTAATGAGATTCAAAAAAATCCTGTATTTTCAAATTCAAAAAATAAAGGTGGTATTGGAAACATGATACAAGAATGTTGGTTTGGAAGACCGGCAAATTCGTTACCAGAACCAGACTTTAATGAAATTGGAGTTGAATTAAAAGTTACACCTTTTTTATATACAAAAACCAAAAAAGCAGTTGCAAAAGAAAGACTTGTTTTAAACATAATTAATTATATGGAAGAATACAAAACGACTTTCGAAACAAGTCATTTTTGGTTAAAAAATAAATCTATATTGTTGATGCATTATGAATATATTAAAGGTTTAAGTAAAGATAACTTTAAAATAATGTCTGCCATTCTGTTTGAATATCCCGAAGAGGACTTAATAATTATCAAACAAGATTGGGAAAAGATAATTCAAAAAATAAAAGAAGGGAAAGCTCATGAGTTATCGGAAGGTGACACTTTATATTTAGGGGCCTGTCGTAAAGGTGCTGGTGGAGATAAAGACTTAAGGAAACAACCTTTCAGTAATATCCTTGCAAATCAACGAGCATATTCGCTGAAACAGTCATATATGACCTATATATTAAACAATTATGTTTTAAAACACGATAAAAATGAAGCCATTGTTGAGGATAATGCTCAACTTGAAAAACAAGGTTTTGAAAACTATATTATAAACAAAATTAAACCATTCTTGGGTAAATCTCAAAAAGAACTTATTAAAGAGTTCTCTTTGAATTCGTCTGCGAAAAATATCAATGAAAGAATTATTGCAGCGATTCTTGGTATAAAAGGAAGTATTGCGTCAACAAAGGAATTTAAAAAAGCAAATATTATTCCTAAAACTATTCGTATTGAATATGGTGATAAAAAAATAAAAGAAAGTATGTCCTTTCCAACTTTTAAATTTACAGAAATAATAAATGAAAATTGGGAAGACTCATTTATGTACAATTTATTTTCTTCTACAAAATTTATGTTTATAATATTTAAGTTTGATAAAAATAACGAATTATACTTAGACAACATTAAATTCTGGAACATGCCTGTAAAAGACATTGAAGAAGTTCATAAAGTTTGGGAAGAAACAGTTAAGGTTATAAAAGAAGGCGTTGTTATTACAAATAAAAATGGACGTGATTTTAATAACTTACCAGGACAATCATTTAACAAAGTAAGCCACATAAGACCACACGGACAAAATAAAGCTGATACTTACGAACTGCCTGACGGAAGAAAATTAACAAAACAATGTTTTTGGCTAAATAATAAATATGTGTTAGAACAAGTTTTAGATATTTAATTTTTGGAATATTGCATCTATATCTTCTTGTTCTGTAAATACTCTTTCAAGTTTTCCATCATCCACAGCTTCTAACATGATGTGTTCTTTTAATTTTAAGCGGTCATATATCATTTCATCGAGAGAATAATCAATATCATCAATTTTAAACAATGTCTGCAAATAATAATATTGTGTATATTGATTTTTTTGCAGCCCTAAACGGTGAATTCTATCTTTGGATTGTAATAAATGAACTAAATTGTAACTGTATTCATAATAAATAGCATCATGGCAAATAGAGTGTAGCGATACAGATTCAGCCAGAGTCTGAGGATTCGTAATCAATACTTTAATTTCGTTATTTAAAAATTTATCTAATATTGTTTTTCTATCTTCCATAGATGTTCCACCTGTAATTTCTTCTGATGGAATACCTATTTCATCAAGCAAATTTCTTAAATTTGAAATTGACCTTCTGAACAAAGTCCAAATAATGACAGGTTTATTCGATTGATAAAGACTTTGAACTAATTGAATACATTTTTTCGTTTTTACTGTTGTTCCAATGTTTTTGACAATATCTTTAAGTTCGCTTGATGCATCAGAATAATCTAATTCATCAGGGTCAATTGAAATATCTAAAATATCTTTAAATTCACTAAAATCTAATTTTTCCAATAATAATTCTGGACATGATTCAAGTTGAAGAAGTCTTATTATTAATGCAAATTTATTTCTTTGATACTTAGAATATAATATTTCTGCAGCTCTATTTCCTTCATTAGTTGCATCTTCTAAGTAGAATATATCTTGATTTGCCGGAGGTACGCATAACTGTTCCTTTGAAGTTCTGCAATAAAACGGTTTAATTCTATCATTTATCAGATTCCTTTCGGATTCATTTGGATTTTTTAAAAGCTGTTCCTTAAAACCAAAGAAACTGTCATATTCATTTGGATATAGAATGTGCAAATTGTTATAAATATCTAAATATGAATTAGGAATCGGCGTCCCTGTCATAGTTATTGCATAATTAGCATCTTTTGCAATCTCTATTGAGTTTGTGGCACGTTCTCCATTTATCCCTTTTGCTTTATGAACTTCATCAAACACAAGCAATGTTCTGTTCTTAACAAGTCTTTTAATTTCTTGTTTATAAGCATTAAGAGATTCATAGTTAAAAAGAAACAGATTGTATTGTTTATAATCATAATTCAAAATATAATGCTTTTGTTGAGAAGAAATACTACTTTGAACATCAAAACATTTTAATTCTTGTTTATCTTTAAAGCATATATTAAACTCATTTTCCCAAGATTCAAAAGCATTCTTTGGGCAAATAACAACAATTCTATCTACATTTCCACAATCTTGTAGATATGCGAAAACACCAAGCACAGAAGATGTTTTCCCAGAGCCAGGGACAGAAAAATTACTGCACTTTTTCATTTTACACATGTAAAATGAATCCCATAGTTGTTGTTCTCTTAATTGTCGAGCCATTGTTTTGGATAGAATTAATTTGTATTTTTCTAATTCATTTTTACATAAATCATCTTTTAATTTTATTTGAATTCCTAAGTTTTTTCTATCATTCAAGTACATTTGTTTACTGGTAATGTATTCATCTAGAGTAGCCGTTGTGAATAAAGAAACATTAGGAAGTTTATTTTTAAATAATGCAATAATTTTTTCATAGTCAACATATGTAAGATTTTCTTTAAAAACAACTTTTCCCCCCGTGTTGCTATCAATAAATCTTCTTAAATAAATCTTGCAAAATATATTGAAATCAAAACTCTTTTCAAGTTTATTTATGCCAATTAATCTTTCATTTTCATAATCTAATATAAAACAATTTTCTTTTAGAAAAGCGTTATCCATAATTAATTTACCTTTGTTATATTTAATAATTTCTTTTAAAACAACATCATCTACCTTTGACACGATTGCTTCTGCATCTTTGTTGTTCCACAAATTTTCAAATTTTTCTTTGTTATTCGTAATTTTTCCATAATCAAATTCTGAACATAGCCAACTACAAGTAATACCAAAAGATTCTCCATTTTGGTGTATAGCAGCTTCTGTTAAATTATCAGAACCGCATGAAGTTATTTCATTCTCATCTGCATCTACATATACTCCAAATTTATAATGAAAAGTCCCTTTTCGCATAAATGCTATTTTAATATCAACAAGACCTTCCGCTATTAAATATGCAAGATTTGAATATATTCTAATGTTATCCCCTGTTTTTTCAATAAGTTCAAGTTTCGAAATCAATCCTTGGTTTAATTTAGCTTTTAAGTCATATCCAAGTTTAATTTTCTTAAAGTCTTCTTCCTCTATATCTTCAGATAAAATAATACGAATTTGTCCTTTATTGAGTGCAACATATTCAATTCCTTCAGCACAATCACATAATGCTTTTGCTGAAAAATACGCACTAGCTCTATCATATACTATTGAATCTTTCATTACCGGGATATAAAACTCTTTTAGTATATTGTTTTCTCTGGCATAATATACAGGTTTTAGAGGAATTTGTTTAAACATATTAGTCCTCTAATGATACTCTTATGTTATTAATAATATTTTCCAATCTTGATAAAGATTGTTTAACATCGTCTAATTGGTCATCAGATAATTTTTTGAAGATATTTGTATCTATATGCTCAACAATATCAATACTTTTATTTAAAAGTTCAACCGGTTCATTTATAATTTTTTCTCTATCATTTTTCTCAATTATTTTTGTTCTGCTTTTTTGCATTTTTTCTTTAACATTACTGTTGTTTCGAACCTTGTTGATTAATTCTTTTTTATCTAAATTTTGGTTTTCAGGGGCAAGCAACTCTTTTTGAGTTTCTTCAATACATTCAAAAGTTTCTTCTATAAATGTTTCAGCATGTTTTGAAGATACAAGATTATCAGCTGTTTTCCTTATATATCTTGTCATATCGCCTTCTGGTCGCATTAACAATTCATGAAATAATATTTGCTTTACATTGTCCACATCTTCTTCGGTTTTACATTTATGTAAAGCTCTTAATATTTCATGTAAAGGACCTTCAATATCGTTTTCACGAGCAATATAGAACTGCAAAGGAGCATTGATATAATCCAAGTAATCAACCATTAAATTTGCTAATTCTATCTTCTTTTCAATTTCAGAAGTTTTTTCATTTGTTGCATCTGCATATTCTTTTACGGTTAAAAGTTTTTTGTCAATTAAATCGTTATAAATACCAACAAGTCTATCAATTGGGTTATAATCTACTTTTATATCTTCTCCTAACTGAATAGATAACTCAAGCATTTTTATCTGTTTTTCATTATGTTTTAAATCATAATTTAATATTATTGCTTCAAAATATCCGTTAGCCATTGCATTGTGTTCTTTAAGTCGTCTTAAACAGGTATAGCGTCTATTACCATCAATAATTCTACCGTCGTTTAAAACAACACCCGGTTCTTGCTGTCCAATTAAGTCAATATTGGATTGGGTTCTATCAATTGCACCCTGATTACTATCAACTATAAATTCTTGAATTATGTTGTTGTAATTTTCTCTGTCATTGGTATTAAATTCTTCATTGTTATGTTCTGCTTTATATTTACTAATCCAGGTTGCGATTCTATCGTTTTTATCGTTGTAGTACAAAGCATTTAAGTCAATTTTATATACATCATAAACTATTGGCTGTCCTTCAATTGTTAATTTTTTACGCTGATCTGTTTTGATAACATAATTCTTTTCAACACCTTCTTTTAGTAAGTCGTTAATAATCATTTAATACCTCCGATATTATATTTCATTATAAAATTCATCATAATCTATGTATACTTTTTCTGTAATTTGATTGTAATACAAACTACATTCTTTGGTGATTGCTACTATTTTGTATCGATTTATATCAAGACCATATTGTGTTTTTATATAATCACATAAATCATAAATATCAATTTTTCTAAGTTTTCCCATTATGTATATTAGAAAATCACTTAGTTCAAACTGTTCTTCTTCCTTTTTCATCAAATATGTATTTTGAATTTTTCTATATTGAATTGAGGGGTTGTTGATAAGAATTGAAGAATAAAAATATTCATCAAATCCTAATTTATCTAATTTATCATATTTTAAACCGTCATTCTTAAGTGAAATAACTGTAAAATATTTATCTCCAATATAATTAATAACTTTATTTTGATATTCGTATAAATCATTTTTATTAAGTCCAACAGATTCTAATTTTTTAAAATTAATATAATTACCATTGTCGAATTCTATAATATCCATATTATTTCTAAGTTTTGAGAATACTTGATAAAAAGCAGCCAAGCTCCTAAATTTGTTTTGAATATTCAAATTAAAGGTATTACCGCTTAATATAATTTGTTCAACACAATCAGCTAAAGAATTAAATTTATCAGAATATATACAACTACTTGCCATTGTATAATTTAGTAATTTTATATTTTGTGCATTTAAATTTTTTAAATTCCCATCCTTAAACAAGGATATATAAATATTTTCTAAATCTTCTTTCCAATAAAAGTTCTCAGTTAATTTATTTTTCAAAATCTCTAAATGTTCATTATTTAAATTTTCAGTGTGAATAACATAATATCCGTTAATTAAATATTTGTTTATTGATTTTGCATAGTTTGCTATAAAGTTTTTTGTATCTACACCATATTTATCTTCATATGCCAAAGCAAAATCACGACTTTTAATAGGGGATAATTGATATAATAAATCTTCCATTTGCTTATCTCGATTTGGTGTGCCGAAGTTTATAATTGGCATACGAGAAAAATCTATGTAATTATTGTGCAAATGTTTCTTTAAAAGATTATGCAATTCATATTCATTTTCTATTTCATATTCTTGCATTAATTCCAGATTTTCTAAATATAATTTACGGCTTGAAATTTCAATATCCTTATAACTTGATAAATCTAGTTTTTTTACTAAATCTTTAGCTAATTCTACATCATAATATCTGAGAAACTTTCCTGGAGATAATAATAGGCAATCCATTACAGATAATTTGTTGTACAGAGTATTATCAAAATAAAGTAAGTCATCTCTATCGTTCAATCCATTGCTTATCAGAAAATCCATATATAAATTCTGAAAATCGTTGAATTTTATGCCTTTTCTGCAATGAGTTCTTAAAAAGTAAATTAAAATATCATTTTTTGTATTCTTGATTCTATGGTTATTAATTTTGATAAAATCTTTATAAACAAATTTTTCTATTTTAACTTTTAAATCAGTTGCTACCGAATCATCATCTAATAAATCTTCTAGAAGGATTCCTTCTTTAATGATTAATCCAATAGAAAAATCAATATAAAAAGGTATATTTTCATATGTTTTACATATAACATCTATTAGAGATTTATATTTTAAAAGTTTGTCGAATTCTTTAATTATTAAATATTTTCGCTTATCTGAAAATAATTGAGATAAAGCTTCATAGTATTTCTGGAATAGGTCTTGAAAACCTTTGTTGAAATTTTTCAATGCTTTATCTTCTATTTGTCTAATTCTTTCTCTTGTAACTCCAAATTCTTGACCGATTTCATCTAGGGTGTATTTTTTATTTTCAACAAATAGATTTTTCTTTTCAGGAGCTTGTTTATATTCAATATTGTCATCCGAAAACATAGAATCTATAGTCGATAAAATCTCATCAGGAATATTTTTAAATTTGGCTTTAAATTCGTTATACAAACCATTACGAGCCGATAAAACATCTTGCTCTTTTATTGATAATCCACAAAATGCTTGGTTTATACATTCTATAATTTTATCTGCATAATTAATTTCTAATAATTCATCCGTAGTTAATTTATTCAAATCTTCTATTTGAAATGCTGATAAATTAATAGGACAGTCACTAATTCCATATTTGTTTAGTATATTTGTTATTTTATCTATGTATTCAAATACTTTTGGGTTCTCCATGAGCTGTTCATCGTTGATAAGGATGTCAGGAAATTTGTTAGCCAATAAACCAACATTTCTAATACGATATTTATCCAAAATTTGCATTATTTCAGCATCAAAAATTCTATCCAGTTTTTTAAAATAAATATCCGGAAGTGTAAAAACAGAGGGAATATATTTTATATCCGATTTAATATTATATTTAGTTAATGTTGCATATATTTCAGCTTTTTTAAACTCATTAATATGATTTTCTTTGTAAAATTCTGAATTAACAGATAATATGTCATTTATAGATTTTAAACCTATACTCTTTAATTTATTTTTGAGTTTTTGTTCAATATCAAGTTTATCAACGCTAACTTCAAGAACTCTATAATCAATCGGAATACCCTTATTTGATTCATTAATTGTATAATTAACTGTTTTATTTTGTTTTATCAGTTCTTTGTCTTTCTTATAATCAAATGCTGCTCTAATAATATTCCAATACTTAGGCAATTCTTCAGACTTATACCCATTATTTATTGCAATACAGTCAAATACTTTTACAAGCAACCTGTCATTTTCAAAAGCATAATTATAATTGTTCCAAATTGCATCAATAATTCTTGCGGTAGAAATTTTTTTACCAGAAGAATTAGCAATCTTTATATTATATTTTTTCAAATCAAGCAATTTTATTGATAGTGAGATTTGATTTGTCTTTTCTTTTGCAGATAAATTATTTTCTTTTTTATATCTAAATATTTCTCTCCCAATACTCCAATAAGAAGGTAGTGTTTTAATGGTATAACCATTATTAAGTGCAATAGTATCAAAAATATAACAAAACTCTCTATCATTATCCATAAGATAATGGTTTAAACCTGCAATATATTTAATAATGTCTCGTATGCTTGGAGTCTTTGAGAATTTTTTATCACAGATTTTATTAAATGTTATAGAATATGCAGAATTCATTGTTGCTCCTTGTATCTTTATAATATCATGAAAAATTAAAATTTATCCCCCCTTTTTTATATGTTCAATATGTGGTTTTTCAATGAAAATCATATTCTTTTTTCTATATATTTAACCGTTTCTTTTGTATCATCATTGTAACTACGACTAACGTATCTATTGTATGGATTTATATTCTAAAAGAAGTAAAACTCCAAAAATTGGAGTTTTAAAATAGTTTTCTGTAATTCAATCCAAGTTCAAGAGCTAAAAATATTTCGAATTTACTACTATATCTTTCACCATTAATTAATCTTGTCACATAGGATTCTGAAATTTCTAAATGTTTAGCAATTTTCTTTTGGTTATATCTTTTTCGTTTCATCAAAAATCTAATCGTTTCTTCTCTTTTCTTTAAAAACATTGATATACTCCTTGTTTAAATAATATTTGATTTATATTAAATTCATTTTTTGCACTCAATCTTTTTACTTGAAAATCAAAATTATTCTTTGTAAATCCATTATCCTTTGCATATTTCAAAATTTGTTTGAGTAGTGCCATTGTATTTTTAAACCTTATTGGTGTTAAAGATTTTTCTTCACAGTAGATATAAAAATTTTTAATGGTATCTTGATTTATTTTTTCGGTATCAATATTTTTGAAAAACGGCAAAATGTTATTTTTGCAAAGCGATTTATACGTTTTCAAAGTATTTTTAGTGCAAAATTTTATTGTGTATTCATTTAAAAATTCATCGACCAATTGGTAAAATGAAACTTTATTTGCTTCTTGTAAACTTGGTATAAATATTCCAAATTTTTCAGTCTTTTGCTTTTTAGAATTTGAACTTTGTATAATATCCTTAATCATAGTTGGAATTTGTTCAACATAAATATACCCTTGAGCATCTTGTTTTAAAGTTCCATTTTCAATTAATTCGTTCAAACATTTTTCTAAATTTTCTTTCTCCATTTCTGCGAGCAAAAATATTTCATCAAAAATAAATGCTTTTAATTTTTTAGATAAATAAATTATTTTTTCCATAACTACTCCTATTGAAATAACAACTGTACGTCTTTAATGTGAATTTCATCTATACCATTTGACTTTGCAAAGGTTTCAGCTTTATTTATAATCTTCACTAACTGCCTGAATCTATTTCCGGATTTATAAACATATTCTATTGCATTGTCATCAAATTTAACTTCAGACAATTCTGTAATTAAATTTTTTACGTCATCTTTTAAAAATGGTTGATAATGCAAGATTTCAGACAATCTATCATATAAATGCTTATACCTTTTTAACTTTTTGTCTGCTAAACTCATACCGATTAAAATTATTGGTGTATGCGTTCTATCGTGGATATCTCGCAACATTTCGATTGTAGATTTTTCTTGTGTAAGGTAATCAATTTCATCAACAATAATTATTCTCGGTTTTCTAATCAATTCTCTTACAATTTGGTCAAAAAGTTCAGATGTTCTGTAACTTGGAGTATCACCAAGTTCTTTTGTTATTTCTTCAAGTAACCACCTTGTAGACATTGATTGCTTTGCACTAACATAAATTGCATCACTTTGATGATTTGCAACCCACCACAAAGCAGTTTGAGTTTTTCCAAGCCCAGGTTCTCCGTAAACTAAAACCATACCTGGAACACCTTCTGCTCTGGTTTGCAAATTTGTAGTCATAGTGATGAAGTTTTTCACATTTTTAGTTTTTACAAATTTTGGCTTCATGTTCCTCCTTGTCTTGATTTATATGTATAGTTTGTACTTTTTCTTTAAAATCATTTCCAAAAATTTCTTTAAATTCTTCGGTCGTTTCATACTCTTTAAACCACGCGACTTCTTTATCATTTGAAAATCCATTTTTCAGATGCCATTCATAACGTTCGTAGCGTGTCATAAATTTTTTATCCGAAATATCTTCAACAACTTTTTCTTCTTGTTTATTAGAAAATACTTTATTTGTTTTTAGTTCAATTGCTTTGGTTGGCTTATTTTGCCATTCCAAAGGTTTAATATGTTCTGACTTAAAGTGTTTTTGAACCTTCTTAACTGTTTGTTTTTCTAATGATTTTTGTTGTTTTAATTTTTGCTTTAATTCTTCTTGATCTTTAACATCACCTAAATATGCTGCCATAGGGTGAATTGGCATAACTCTGTTGGCATAACAGATAAATTCGTTATTTAGAGTGTAAACCTTAATCTTAGCCAAATCTAAAAGACTGTATTTTATTTGTACACGCTCTTTTAATCCATATAAACAATCATTATAATAATCTGCATTTAAAAACCTTATGCCATCACGGTTAATTGTCCTGATTTCTTTACTCATCATTAAATCATCAAGTTTTTCAAGATCAATACCAGAGCCTTTGCCACTTCCAAAAACTTCACCAATAGTTTTACCTTTAACATTTGGACATTCAAGGCTTCTATAGTATTCCATATAATAATCTAACATCTTAGAAAGTTGTTCTATTGTTGGAATAAAGTCATTGTGTACTTTTTTATGAAAATCTTCATTTCTATTCAAATATGCCGGTTTATCCATAATATTTGCACCAACAAAACTTGGCATTAATCGTTCAAAGCCGTCTTGTAATTCTCTAAAAAATCTTTCGATAACTTTTGCTCTTGCGTTGTATGGTTGAGCAAATACAGGAATAATTCCTAATTTATCAAATAAGCCTTGAATACCACATTCTTGTAAATTACCTTTGAAGAATTTACTCTTAAAAGCTTTACCATTATCTTGATAACAAATTTTAGGAATTTTTCCTAGATTAATAATAGAATTTCTTAAAGCAGAAGTTATTGCTTGTGTATTTTCTTCAAGCATAATTTCATAACCTACAAGTGCAGTCGATTTCCAATCTAAATAACCAATTAGTGTCGGACGACAAGGTTTTCCAGTGTATGGATTTATACATTGTACTGCTAATCTATGACCGTCTGCGACAAGTACATCACCAACTTCAAGTTTTGAAATATCTCTTGTAATATATGGTTGAACTTTATCTCGTAAGGCTTTTTGACCTTCTCTTGCAAAAATCCATTCGTCATAATGTTTATTTCTGTAATTATTTGCAAATCGTCTAAAAGTTTGTGCAGAACTTGGAGAAGCTAACCCTCGTTTTGATAAAATATGCTTTGTTAATCTTGTTGCTTTTCCGATGTTTACCTTATTTGGTGATAATAATAATGATTTAAAAACAATAAGCTCATTTTGAGTTAATTTTGCACTATGTTCTTTTTCTCCATAATCATATTTTGGAATTAAATTCTCAAAATTATTGTTGTTTTTAATTTCTTTTTGCCATCTATAAATTGTTCCGACAGCAACCTGTCCTAATATTTTGTATAAGGCAGAATATATTTCACATTTGTTGTATATTTCAAGAAATTCCTTGCCTGATTCAGTTTTCTTTAATGGAGAATTTTTAATATAATCAACCCACAGGTTTACTAAATCATATCTGGCTAATGCAATTTGTTTTGCTTTTGTTGGATATTGAGTAATTTTTTGCAAACTTGGTTCCACTTTATTCTCAAAGTTATTTTTCGTTTTCTCAAAATTGATAACATTTTGAAGATTGTAATCAAGTGATTCAACAAGTATTTCATATTTTGCTCCAGTTGTTCCGTCAACCATACGAGTTACATATTTATTTTGGTTGACAGCTTTACGAACGGCACGTTCAGTAACTCCTTTTATACTTGCTAAATCTTTAACTGATATCCAATCTTTTGTCAAAATTTCTCCTTTTTTAGTATAAAAAATAGCATACTAAATCACACACAACATTACCTCTGAATAGGGATAAATTGAAGTGTTTTTCGGTATTTATTTACTTTATTTCTTCCAAAGTTTAAACAATATTTTGTAAACTAAATAGTTGCTTTTTTGTCAACTCTGTGATATATTTTTATTACACTATACAACTAATTAGTTTACTTGTCAACCTATAAGGAAATATTATGCAAGAATTTGAAAAAATAAAGAAAATTAGAACAACACTAAAACTTACTCAACAAGAAATGGCAGATGCTATTGGCGTAAGCAAACAATATTTCAGTAAGGTTGAGAATGGTCATACAGAATTGAGTAAAGAAAAAGCAATGGTTCTTTGCCATGAATATGACATTTCCTTAAATTGGCTTTTATTAGATATAGGTTCAATGTTTGCAAATGACGTAGAAAAAAATGCAGAAACATTTAAAACAAATGTTGAAAATATATTAGATGCAAATCTTAATTTACTAATATTTTCATCTTATATAGAAAAGGCTTTTTCAATAATAAAAAATATTGATACTAATGCATCAATAAAAAATATTATTAAAACAGCAAGACTTGTTTTTATAAAAGATTTTTCAATAAGACGACTTCCTCTTTTAGAAGTGAAATCCGCATTAGACAAATTTGAAAACGAAGTAAAAGATTCTGAAGAATTTAAAACTAAGATTTTAGAAGAATATTATTGCGTTGTTATAGAAAATCAGAGTGAAAAGTAATTTCAGATTACTCTTTTTCTTGACTACTGTTCAAAATTCAACCCAATTTGTCTAAATTTTGGATAAATTTTTGCTAAAAATCTTTTAAAATATGCCTCAAAGCCACTAAAAATATTTCAAAATTATATTTTATTGACTTTGATTTGGTTCTTGAAATGGCGATGTTTTAAAATTTAAGGGGGAACTTAGTTCCCCCTTTGGTTCCGCCTTGACTAAATTATACTTTATTGCATTTTGGGATAAATCGTTAAAACGCTGATTATATTTAACTTACAGGCTTATAATATGTTTAACCTCAGAATTTAAAAGTATAATTTAGGACAGAAAAAGTATAATTTGGAGTATTTTTTGTCAATTCTAAAAACAAGCCTCTATTTCAAACACAAAGCCAATCTCGCCCCTATTTCCCTCTTTCTCATTCTTATATTAATATACAACAAGGTTCTCTGTTTAATTATTAAATCTAACAAAATGTAAATGTGATTTTAAAATAGCCTCAAACCCAGATATAATGCCTCTATGCTATGCTATGCTATGCTATGCTATGCGGGGCACTGTGTCAATTAATCAAATAATAAATCCTTTATATAAATACACAGGGAATTATGAGGGGAATTTATGGTTGCAATTAAAAGTATTGGAAAAATAGTATCTAGTCTAGCAAAAACAGAAAAAACAACATTAGCACAAAGCGATAAAGCAGTATTTGATTTTTTCAAAAAAATGACAAGCGGTTATACTCCAAAACGCGGAAAAGATTTACCAAGAATTTGTTTTGAGGGTAGTAATTATGAAGAATTACCTTCTTTTGTTAGAAACCTAGTAGATGGGTTAAATCTAAAACGCCCCAACATAACCGTTAGAGGTCGTTCAATAAAAAAAGGTGAAGGGATTTTAGGTTTTCAAATTTGCGATGGCAACAAAGTTGTAGGAACAACTTCTTATGGTTTAGACTTAAACAGAGGTGAGCCAATACAACAATTAAGAGTAAGTATTGGAAATGGTACAGAAAAAGCAATAAGTTTTAATTCAATACTAAATACAAACTTAAAAGGAAAATCAGCTCTAAAAGGTGATACATTTGTAAATCGAAAACTTGCAAAGTCAATGGGATTGTCTGATGAAATTATTGAAGGAGTTCCATCATTCAAAAATGTTTCTGTTTCTGAAATCACAGAACAGTCCAAATCTCTTAAGAATTTAATAGCAAATAAAGGAAATAGAATTCACTCTATTGATGAATGTATACCTGAACTCACAAAAATTGCATCAAAAACCGGAAAAGTTACACAAAAATCTGCGACAGAAGCTGTAGAAACAATTTTATCCAAAATGGGTTATAACCCCAAAGATGTAAATATAACATTTTTAGAGAAAAAAGCTCAACACGGTGGCGCTTTTTGTCAAAGCTCCGGAGGACTTGAATTAAACATTAACATGCTAAGAAATCATCAAGATCTGGCAGATGTTATTGGGCATGAATTAACTCACATGGAAGATTTTATTCTTTTATATAAATATAAAGGAGCAGATAATTTTGGAAAAATAATTGGAACTGATTTTAACAAAGCTTGGTATGACAAAATGTCTAAATATGTGGATATAAATAAACGTTCAGTTTCAGAATATAGTGCAATCGAAAAAGAATTGCATAATATCAGAAAAACAGAACAAACTAGTATAAGTGGAGCATATTGCAGAATTAAAGAAATTTTTGAATACATAAATTCAGGTATTGAAAACAAAGCACGACAAACTGAGCAAATATTCAAAAGAGAACTAAAAAAATCAAAAATTTATAGAAGAACGTCTCTTAGCGAACACTACGGGCAAGCCCCAGGGAATTATTCTATAGATTATTCTTTTTCGTTCAAGCAAATTGATAAGGCTCTAAATAAATATGGAGCAAATAAAGGGGCGAAGTTTAATGAACTATATGAACAATCTCTATATATGATAGATAATGAACTTTCAGCTCTTTTTAAACAATTAGAAGAAGTTCCTGCTGGTAAAGCTCGTAATGAAATTCAAAATAAAATAAATGAAATAATAAAAAATAAACATAGAGATTTTGAACATTTAGAATTAAAGGTAATGCAATGGATTCAAACAAAACTTGGCTTACAAGCAATTCCGAGATCTCTTATGTTCAAGCAAATTGATAAGGCTCTAAATAAAAAATATGGAGCAAATAAAGGGGCAAAGTTTAATGAACTATATGAACAATCTCTATATATGATAGATAATGAACTTCCAGCTCTTTTTAAACAATTAGAAGGGCTTCCTGCTGGTAAAGCTCGTAATGGAATTCAAAATAAAATAAATGAAATAATAAAAAATAAACATAGAGATTTTGAACATTTAGAATTAAAGGTAATGCAAGGAATTCAGACAAAACTTGGTTTAGAAGCAATCCCAGAATCTCAAGAATTAACACTTATAGCTATGCAAAGAATAAATCCGGAAATAGCAGAAATTCAGAAAGCTTTGTTTGAAGGACGACCAATTGCCGAATTTAAAGAACTTTCAAAAAAACAAGAAAAACTTATTTCTCAGTTCTATGGTAACCGAGAAGAATTTGGAATTAAAGTTGGAGAAGAAACTAAAAAAATTCAAAGAGAAATTTTAGAAAAAGACTTAAAACCTCAATTTGAAAAAAAATGATAAATTAGTTTCAGAAGTTGTTGATGTTAAAGAAAAACTTATAAATGCTTATGATGACTTAATTAACAATGCTAAAAAATACGGAACAAAAGAAGGTTTTACACTTTTATCTTAGACAAATTTTTGATTGTGGGTATTGAAAAATGCGTAATTCAAACATGCGTGAAACCTAACCAGTTAAGCAATTTTGAGTGTTTGGAGTGTTAAGCCGTATGTGAAGTTCCACCATTTTTAGAAAAGGAGCCTTCAAGGGCTCTTTTTTAATGCTTTCGATACATTTATCTTTTGAAGAAATTATTGCAGACTTGAATTCAGCGAATCCAACTTCCGCAATCTCTTTTTTAGCAAGTTTTACGAGATTTTCAATAGTCGCAAACGGCTCCTTAAAGACTACTTTAACTTTTAAATATTTTTTTTTAAGCTATTTAAGTTATAATGATAGTAGTTGTTATGAGAAAGCTGAAAACAGAACGAAATAAAAGCAAAATATTACTATATTCCGCCCTGATATCACTCATGCTGAGTGGTAACAATCTTGCTATTGCAAAAGATGTTACAGTATCGTCAGGTAATGAACTGTTAAAAGAGATAAAAAATGCGACTGAGCCTACTAAAATACAGTTTGCAAATAACATTGATATTTCTGGATTGAATATTATTCCTGTTGGGAGTAATGCTATTGAAATTGATGGTGAGGGAAAAAGTTTAATAAACGAAAAAGATTCTAGATTTACGTTTGTTAAAAATTCAAGCCTAGCTCTAAAAAATTTAAATTATGTAGGAAATAATGCAAGTATTCGTGTTGAGAGTAGTAACAATGTTTCTGTATCTTTAGAAAATGTTGCAATAAGTGGAAGAAAGACTTCTAGTGTTAATAATGGTCCTGTATTGTATTTTGCAGATTGTGATGTGAATTTAGATCACGTCAGTGTTTCCTCTAGTAATGTAACTATGCCTAATAAAGAAATTGCAGGTGGAATTATATATCTTAAAACTCCAAAATCTAAAGGTGTTATAACAAATTTAACAAATAATAAAATTACATCATTAAAGAACTATATTTATGGTGGATTGATTTTTAATAAAGATCGTACGAATTCTTTAGCTGGTGAATTGTCAATGAAAGGGGATTTAGCTGTTAATGAAGTTACTGCCGCAAATATTTATGGGGGTATTGTAAATAATGAAGGTAGTCGTATAGATTCTATAAATTGGGAAAATGTAGAAAGTAATTCTATAAATGCATTAAATGGTAAAATTGTTGGTGGTTTTATTCAGAATAAAGATGGAACGATTGGTAAATTAAATATTGATTCGTTTGCAAATAATACGATTATTTCTAGTTCAAAGCTTGATGGTGCATTAATTTACAATGAAAATGGGAAGATTGAAGATCCCTTGACAATTGGCAAAATAACAGGAAATTACATAGAAGCAGGTGGAGATTATAATGGATTAATTACGAATATTACTGGAGACATTAACTCTTCAATATTATTTGATTCAATATCTAAGAATGAACCTTCAATATCAATTGATTCAATATCTAATAATGAATTTGCAGTGACGAATTATTTACGAGGTGGGGTAATTCATCTTCAAGGTTCAAAAATTACTGGTGATATAAAAATAGGTGAAATTAATAACAATATTATTAGTGGTGGTACGGTTACTGGTTTTGGTTTGTATTTAATGGAGGCATCCACTGATAAAACAAAAGCCTCTAATATCGGGAATCTTATTGTCAACCAAATTAGTGGTAATAATGTTAACGCAGGTAATGTCACTTCTTTATTATTGAGAACAGCTTTAGTTCCAGTAAAAGATGAAACAATTATTTCTAAAAATGGTAATGTAACTGTAACTGATATAATAAGTAATAATACATTGGAAGCGACAAATTGTAATCAGAATGCACGTGGAGGGATTATATATAATTTCCTTTATGGTGGGTTGCCGGATGCAGAAGGAACAAAGGTTAGCCTTGGGGATATAAATTTAACAAAGGTTTATGACAATAGTTTAGAAAGTACTACTTTAGATGTTACGAAGGCTTTGGGTGTCAGACCGGCTTCAGGGACGATTATTGCGAATTCCATTGAGACATGCAATGGTACAGCTATTATAAAAAGTATAAACGGTGAATATGTTGGAAATTCTCTTGTATCTAAATCAATGTATGCAAGTGGAGGTGTAATTTCTAATTCCGTAGATGGAAAAGGAAAAGCTTTTGTGGGTATTGGTTATACTCTAGATGGAGACAATAATAGAATCTCTGTTGAGAACGCAATTTTGGGAACTTATAATAATAATTCTGTTCAATCCGAAAGTGGAATTGTAAATGGCGGTGTAATCGCAAATTATGTTGAACGCTCTGTTTCTAATGACATTGCTCAAATTGGGAATATCAAAGCTGATTTTAATGGAAACTATGTTATATCGGCTAATAACAATGCTTATGGGGGAGCAATATCAAATTACGTTGATCAGGCTAAAAATTCTAAAAATGCGATTATTGATTCAATAACTGGAACGTTCGAAAATAATTATGCAAAATCTGGTTATGTAAAATCAAATCCAACTGATTCTTCAAAAGGTGCATATGGTGGAGCAATTAGTAATATTGCAACTATTAAAGCGATAAATAATTCAATCTTTAAAAATAATTCTGCTATAACTGTTGATAATGCTGAAAATACTGCACGTGGTGGTGCTATTTACACTACTCAAGATTTAAATATTAACGCCAATAATGGATCGACGGAATTTACAGGTAATTATGTTTCCATTGATGGTGGTACAACCAAAAATTATGAAGCAATTAATGTTGGTGCCGCAGGAAAAACTCTTACATTAAATGCTACAACAAATGGCAAAATATTGATGAATGATTATATCAATGGTACAAATGGTTATAATGTTTTGTTGACGGGTGATTCGAAAGGTGTAATAAAATTACATAACAATGCAGATATTAAAGGTGGGGCGAATGTTACCGTTGATGGAAATGTTGTTATTGATACTGCGGATGGGGCTATTAAAACTTTTTCAGAATTTAATTCTTTGACTTCAAGTGCAAGTGCTAGATATAACATTGATATAGATTTGTCAAAAGCAGATAGTAGATCTGAGTATTCTGTTGGTGAAGTGTCAGATGGGTTTATAACAAAATCCGCTTCAAAAAAAGGTTATGTAACTTTAGATAAGTTGAATTTTGTAAATGATTCTTTAGATAGTGTATTAAAAAATAATTTGAAAGTTCAAATAATAAAAAATAAAGATAATTCAAATAATTTACAACTTGCATTGGGTGAAAATTTAAAAGCCTTTGAGTCCTCTGAAGGTGTTTTATCTCAGATTATAAAAACAGAAGTAAAAGATTTAACTTCTACGGTAAATTATAAAGATACCTTTGGCGAAGTGATAACCACAAAAGATATTTATGGAATATTAGGGTTAGGTACAACCAATACAACAAATGATAGTCTTAATATAACTGTTACCAAGATAGAATCTAATTCTGTGTCGTCGATAGCGGATACTTTAGTTGCTTTGACGAATACTGAATTAAAAGGTGCAGATGGTAGTATTTTGGATAAGACTTTTAATCTTTTTGATATTGATAATCTTGGAAATAAAACCCCTGCGAGTTATAAATTATCGGATAATTTGGGAGCAACATATAATAATCTGAATATTGTTGGGGCAACAAAAACAGATTCTTTAGGGAAACTTATTTTATCTGAATTAGATTTGAACGGTAAATCAGGTTTTGTTGTAAATGAAGGTTCGACATTAAAGCTTTCAGATATAAAATTGACAGGTAATGAATCTGCTATTACGAACAATAATGGTTCTTTAATTTTTGAAAATAACAATTTAATTGACGGAAAAGTTACAGGTACGACGGCAACAAATACTGGTGTTTTAAATATTGATGCGAATAATTTGGATGTTATCTTAACAAATGATGGAACTTTAAATTTGGGTGTTGGGTCTATAACAAAAGAAATTACGGGGGCTGGAGCAACAAATATTCTAGGAACTGTAAAAAATTATGCTTCAATATCTCAAGATGTAAACATTGATTCCTCTGGGAATTTAACCGTTGGAGCTAATATCGGGAATTTAGTAAATAATGGTACTGTAAATGCAAATTCTAATAATTTATCGGGTACTATAAACAATTCTGGTACATTGAATCTGTCAGGAACATTGAATAAAACCGTTTCGGGTCTTGGTACAACTAGAGTTTCAGATAGTGGTTTGGCTTTAGTTAATGGTGCGGAGATTAAAGGTTCTTTAGAAGTAAATAACCAAACTTTGCATGTTCTTGCAACAGATACAAATAACTTGTTTAACGATGTGAAGGTAAATTCTGGAACAATAAACCTAATTAACAATAACATTAACAATTTAAACGCTAATTCTTTTAATATAAATGGAAATGTTAATTTGTTATTAGATGCGGATTTGGAGAATGTTTCAATGGATAGACTTCCTTCTACAACTGTTGCGAATTCAATTATATCTGTAAAAGGTATAAATTTATTATCCGATTCTAAAAGCGAAAAAACATATATCCCTTTTGCTTATGATGGCTTTAAAGATAAAGTTCAAACAAATATCACTGAAGTTGGGCATGGTGTTGAAAATCAATATCAAACAACCACTTGTGCTCCAATTTATAAATATAATGTAAGTTATAATCCAAGTAATGGATATTTTCTGTTCTCTCGTGGAGGAGGACAAAGTTCGGCAGATTTCAACCCTGCGGTATTATCTAGTGCGGTAAATTCTCAAGTTGGGGCATATTCTGCGGTAAATGAAACATTTAACTACGCATTTAGGCATGCAGATTATTCATTTATGCCTTTGCCAAAGAGAATTAGAACCTTATCTAATCAATATGCAATTGCTGATTCTCAATCAATTCGATATGTGAGTGAATATTCAAAAGCTGGTGGTATTTGGTATCAACCATATGCAAATTTTGAAAATGTTGGACTTTCAAATGGTCCTAGAGTAGATGTTCAATCTTACGGTTCATTAGTTGGCGGAGATAGTGCATACAAACAACTGAAAAAAGGTTGGGGAACTGTAACAACTCCATATATTGGTTACAATGGAACTTCTCAACATTATTCTGGAGTTTCAACAGTTACAAATGGTGGAATTTTAGGTTTAACTCAAACTTTCTATCATGGAGATTTCTTCACTGCCATAACAGTAAATGCTGGAGCAAGTTCTGGTGAATCAAATACCATGTATGGTAAGGATCATTATGCAACATTAATGGCTGGTGTTGGAAGTAAAACAGGATATAATTTCGAATTTAATAATGGTAAATTTATTATTCAACCTTCAATGTTAATGGCATATACTTATGTTAACACTTTTGATTATACAAGTGCTTCAGGTGTAAAAATTTCGTCAGATCCATTACATTCTATCCAAATACATCCAACTATCAAATTTATGGGTAATGTTGGAAAAGGTTGGCAACCTTATGCAAGCGTAGGTATGGTTTGGAATATTTTAAATGACACAAAAGTTACTGCAAATGATGTTCGTTTACCAGAAATGAGTATAAAACCTTACGTTGAATATGGTGTTGGTTTACAAAAAAGCTGGCATGAAAGATTTACTGGATTTATTCAAGCAATGTTGAGAAATGGTGGTCGAAATGGTGTTGCTTTGTCTTTTGGTTTTAAATGGTTATTGGGTAATGAAAGTAAGCCTGTTGAGAAAGTTCAAAATAATTCTCAAAAAGATGTAAAAACTTCTATTGTTCCAATACAAAAAGTTGAAAATTCCTCTCAAAGTTTTGTTCAATCTCCAATTAAACCAACTGTTCAAAAGGTGAATACTGTTTCTCAAAATGTAATGCCTAATAGATTAAATATATTAACTCCACAACAAGTGGCACAGAGAGCAAATATAATTACTCAAACCTCTACAACTAAAGTTATAATTAAACAACTTTCAATGGATAATAAATATGCACCATCAAATAAACCGCAAAAAACAAAAATAACTTTCTATGCTGAAATTAAGTAAATTTTTCCTTATAATATGAATAATTTAAACAATATAGTCTATTCCGTGTTGGGCGAATAGGTTGTTGTAAAAATCTTTATTTTTAATGATATTCTCTTTTGTTAATTCCATTCCCATTCCATAGCTGAATGGATAAATTTCACTACCCTGTTTTGTTTCTAATGCCTTTTCAATATATCCTTTTGTAATTTCATTCGCTTCTTTTATTGCTTCTCTCTGAAGTTCGGGTTCTTCATGTTGCTTGATTTTTTCTAAAAGTTGTCGTGCAGATTGAATAAATTTTTCCATTCCTGTTTGAGGATTATTAATAATTGATTTTAATGCTTCATCTCTATCTTTGAAGCTGGTTATACTAGGTTCAAATTTATATTTAGAATGAAAATATATTGCAGTATCTTTTGAATATATTTTTAGTTTGTTTATTTTATTTTCAAACATCTCAATGATACTTGAAAGCCTTAAAAGTTCTCCTAAACGAAGCCCTTTTTGTCTTAATTCAGGGTTTACTCTTATGCTATAACCAAATAAATCGTTGCTAAAATCTTCAAAGGAAAAAAGCTCATATCCTAAAACTTTATTATTTTTATCTTTTATTTTCGTAACATATCGTTCTGAAATATCTTCGTATCGACTTGTGTTGAGGGATAATTCTCCTAACTCTTTATTATGAGCAACAAGGTCGCAAAGCTTTCTATTTTCATTTAACCAATATGGAGTTATTTTTGGAGGTGTTAATTTAATCATATGGTATTAAATCTTGTAAAAATATTTTTTGCGGAAAAGTTATTTTTTATTATTTAGAAAATTCCTAATGGTGTATATAATCCAAACTATAACAATAGCTATAAATACGACTATTTGATTATGAGGGTCATTAGGACCCATTCTGGATATTGGATGAGTAAATAATACGGCAAGAAAAGTAAATATTACAATAATATCAAACATTTTTAACCTATAACATCTTCATCTTTTGTTTCGACTTTAGATAAATCTATTGGTAATGTGAAACCAAAGGTTGAGCCGTGATTTGGTTGAGAATTTACGAATACATGTCCGTGGTGGTGTTTTTCGATTGTTGTTTTAACAAGGTGTAAGCCTAAGCCAGTTCCTTTAACACTATGAGTTTTATTCTCAACTCTGAAAAATCTTTCAAATACCTTTTTCTGAAATTCTGGTGCGATTCCAATTCCTTCATCCCTAACAGTAACAACAACTTGGTTATTTTCAGGTTCTTTATAAAGTCTTACGGTTATCGTTGAATCTTGTGGAGCATATTTTATTGCATTAGATAAATAATTTGTTAAAGCTCTTGCTATAGCATCATAATTGAACATTAAAAGAGGAATATCATTATCTTTTTCCACTTCGATTTTTAAATTATGTTCTTTTAATAGGACACTAACTTGATTTACGCAAACATCCACAAGTTGTGAAATGTCATTTTCAGATTTTTCTATTTTCGCATTTGAATCCAATCTTGAGAAATCTAAAATATCATTAACCATACTATTAAGACGAATAATTTCAGTATTCAATGTTTCCACAAATTCTTTTTTAGTTTTTTCATCAAATTCATCGCTATAATTGTACAAAGTATCGATATAACTTCTCAATACAGTTACCGGAGTTCTCAATTCGTGAGAAACATTAGAAATAAATTGAGATTTCATTTCATCCATTTCAATTTCTCGAGTAACATCAATCAAAACAATTATGTACCCAACATAATCATGATTTGTTTGGGTAAACATTGGAGAAATTATTGATTTTAAGATTCTTCCATCAATTGTAATATTGAAGGTAATTTGTTTTTTAGATTTTTCTTCAAGAGATAATTTTTTATATTCTTCAATTTTTTCAGTGAAGCAATATTCTCCTTCTGTATCGACATAATTTTCAATATCGGTATTTAAAAGTTGGTCGCCTTCTAGTTCTAACAATGCTTTTGCATGATTATTTATCAAAACAACTTTATCGTTGTTATCACATACGACAACCCCGTTGGCGATGCTCATCAAAACTGCTTCAAGCTTATTTCTTTCAAGAGTTAACTGTTCAATATTTTGTTCTTCGTACAAATTCAATCTTGTTGACATATCATTGAAAGCTTTAAACAATTCTTGAACTTCTTCGCTAACATCTTTTCCTTCAATTTTAAACCCAAATTCTCCAGATGAAATCTTTTTAACACCATTATGTAAAATTCTTAATTCTCTGGTAATTAAATATGTATTTATCAAAATTACGAATGCAAAAACTAACCAAACAATTACAAAAACAAAAAGTATTGAGGCTCTTGTTGTGGAAGAAACCTTTCCAACAATTGAACCGGATAAACCAACTGTTACTGAACCTAAATTAGAATTATCCACAACATTTGTCATCGGAGAAGATACAGCAATGCTTGGTCTTTTTTTGCTTTCATTTGCATTATTTTTAGCTCGATAAATTGTTTTACCGTTAGCATCTCTAAACTCAATAAACACAATATCGTGATGAGATTTCAAAATTGAATCAGAGTGAGTTTTTAAGATTTCAAAAGTTTGTTTTTTAGAAGCATTTTTAGTCATATCAACACTCTCAATTGCTAATATTTTTGATATAACTTGCCCAAAATTTTGATAACTCTCATTTAAGTTTTTTTGAATATTTATTGTTGCAAATACGGCAATCGCCATAATCAATAATGTACTTAGGATTAAACCGAAAATAATCAAACGATTTTGGGTTGTAAAACTTATTTTTTGATTCTCGCTCATATTTTGATTATAACACCAAAATTATATTTATAAGAATTGTAACGAGAAAAAAATTTTGTACGGTTTAGCGAAATAAGGAAGTAATTTTATCTGCGTTTTTAATTCCATATTGAATTGCATGACCAACGCCATAGACCACAAAACTCAACCCCGGAATCGGAATTGGAGCAACCCCTACAATGGCAGCGGCAACAGCAGGAATATCTTCTTTGGTGAATTTTAGAGTTTTCAATTCTTTTACCGCAGACTTAGATTTTGTATAGGTTTTCCTCATTCCTGTAATTTTTTGTTCTTTCGCATAAATTGAACCCTTTTTATAACCGGATTTTAACGCTCCAGAAATCATTGAGTTAGCACGCCTTAAATCACTCGGAACAATTCGCCGTACTATTTTTGAAATCCCTGCCATAACTTTCTCCTAAACTGTTATTGTTTCCCCTATATTATAATAAAGTATTTTGTGTGCAAAAAATTGCCCAAAATCCAAAATTTATTTTCCTGAATTTTCATAAAATTCTCCCCATTTTTTCATTTCAAATAGAAGAGGAACTAAACTCTGCCCTAAATTCGTCAGAGAATATTCGACTTTTGGAGGAACAACGGGATAAACAGTCCTTGTTATAAGTTTATCATTTTCAAGTTCTCTCAATTGAGATGTTAACATTTTGGGAGTAACATTTTTCAATATTTTTTGTAATTCGCCATATCTCAAACATTTTTTATTGTACAAATGCCAAATTATTAATACTTTATATTTGCCGCCAATTACTCCGAGAGTTGTCCCAATTGGGCAATTAAATTCTTCAACTTTGTTTTTCATTCCATAACCTCTATACTACCCTTTTGTATAGTATCTATTAAAAAAGTGCATACTTGTAAACAAGAAAATAATATGCCAAAATTACAACATAATAAAGGAGAAAAATTATGGAACAGGAACAAAAGAAAATTTATATTCTAAACGGCAGTCCAAGAAAAGATTGGAATACAGGCAAAATGTGTAAAAGTTTTGCTAAAGGAGTTGAAGATTCCGGTGATTTTGCCGAAATTATAAACTTATACGATGTGGATTTCAAGGGTTGCAGAAGTTGTTTCGCTTGTAAGTTAAAAAGAGGAAAGAATTACGGAAAATGTGCTTACCCTGACGAATTAAAACAAGTATTAGAAAAAATCACATATGGAGATGGAATTGTTTTAGCTTCCCCTATTTATTTTGGCGAAGTTACAGGGGTTATGAAATCATTTATTGAAAGATTATTTTTCCCATTCTTCAAGTACGATGCAAACTATACAACTATTCCTCCGAAAAAATTAAAAACAGCAGTAATTTATACAATGAATGTTGATGAAAAAATTTTTGAAGAAAATTATCTTGCAAACGGAGCTGGTCCAATTGCATTTTTTGAAAGATGGATAACTCACGTTTACGAAAAACCTCAAAGAATTTGTGCATATAATACATACCAATTCACTGATTATGACAAATATGATGCAGAAGTTTGGGATAAAAATGAAAAACAAAAATATCGAGAAAACGGATTCCCAAAAGATTTGAAAAATGCTTACGAAGCAGGAAAAAATATTGTTCAATAAATTCAAACGCCATTGGTTAATAAACCAATGGCGTCAAACTTTAAGCAAAACTAAATTACACTGACAGGTGGATTTAATTTCTCTTCTTCTACTCTATCTTTTATTGCTCCAATCGGTTCGTAGTATGGAGATACCGTCATCACTTGAGCTGCAATATCAGGATAATAATAGATAAATCTTAATTCACTTGTTGTTAATGGTTTTTGAGTATGAACGTTTGCATATCTGGCAAGTTCCAAAATATTTCTTGCTTCGTGTTCATCTTTAAATTCAATTTCGAGGTTATTATATACGTTACGGAAACCTTTAATTCCTCCATACTCTCCAGTTGTAATCATTCGACCTGTTTCAATTATTTCAGGTTCACCTCTTCCAAGTTCTTCAAAGTCGTATAATTCGTAGTTTCTTCTATCTTTCAACGCTCCATCTGCGTGAATTCCTGATTCATGAGCAAAAGCATTATCCCCAACTGCAGGTTGATTTATCGGAATTGCAACTCCAAAAGCATAAGCGGTATATTTTGCTAATCTCCAAGCTCTATCAAGTTTAATATTTTCATCAATTTTATATTTACCTTTAAATCCTGCAGACTTTAAGCAAGCCAATAGACAAGATACTAAATCCGCATTTCCTGCTCTTTCACCCATTCCGTTTATTGCTGTATTTATATAAGCATCAACACCGGCATCAATTGCAGCTCTTGCCCCCATAACAGAACATGCTACCGCCATTCCCAAATCATTGTGATAATGTAATTCAATTGGCATTTGAGTTTCTTTGGCAATTTTGAAAATTCTATCATAAGTTGTTTGAGGATCTTCATACCCTAAAGTATCGCAATATCTAAATCTATACGCTCCAGATTTTTTAGCCTCTTTGGCATACTTGATAAGAAAATCTATATCACTTCTTGATGCGTCTTCTGCATTTACACCAATAATTTTTGCACCCTTATCTTTTGCACATTCAACAGCTTCTTTTGTCATTGCAATAATATCATCTGGAGTTTTCTTTCCTAAATATTTTCCGTAAATCATTTGTTCGGAAGTAGATTGAGAAAGATTTACATATTGCAAGTCTGGAACACTCTGAAATGATTGTTCAACATCAGATGCCATCCCACGCATCCAACCGGATAATTTTGTTGTTTTAATTGCACCACGTTTTACAAGTTCCAAATTTCCGTTTAGATAATTCAACTCGTGTTTTGTTGTAGGGAAACCAAATTCGGACTGAGTAATCCCCATATCATCCAGCATTAAATTTATAATAGTTTTTTGCAACTTCGCTAAACCTAATCTTGAAGTTTGAACCCCATCTCTATTTGTAACATCCACAAAGTAAATTCTATTTTCTGTCATATACTCTACTCCCTTTTTGTATATAAAAATCATTATACACAAAATTATGTTAATTAACTTGCTTTTTTACATAAAATTAATTACAATTGTTGATAAAGAGCTATTTATGAATATGAAAAACGATACAAAATTATTAGATAAAAAAATAAAAAAAGAAATTAAAACAGGCAATGTTAAATCTGCGATTGAACTTTGCCAGATAGGTTTACAAAAAGATCCTACAAATGCGGATTTACACTTAAGATTAGGAGATTTATATCTCGCTTGGCACTTGGATATTTATTCATCTTGCCAATATATAGACGAAGCAATTACCGAATATCAAATTGCACTGGAATCATATATTGATTCTTATGAAATTTATTACAAAATAGGTGTTGCTCAATTTTGCAAAGGAGATTTAGATAAAGCAGTAAACTATTTTGAAACAGCAGTTAAGAAAAATCCTAAATATGCAAAAGCATATTATATGCTCGCTGAAACTTACACTAAAAAAGCAAGATTTTTGGATGCAGAGCTTAATGCAAAAAAAGCAATTCAATTTAGTCCTTTTAAAAGTTCAAGAGCTCATTTCTTATTACATAATTTGTATAAAGTTTCATCTTTCAGAGTTTTCAAAAACAAAATTAAATCATCTTGGGAATATATAATGTCAGCATTGACACTTCCATTTGATGTTGAAGCAATGAAAAAAGTTAAAGAATCACTTGCCTACATCAAATTTATGCCTATTCTGATGAAAGGATATTTAAAAATCCAATCAAACGGGCTTGATGAAGCAGTTGATGTTTATATTGACGCAGTAGATAAAGCTCCAGGATTTGTACCTTTATATTGTCTTTTAGGAGATATTTATTCTTCACTAGGACAATTTGAAAATGCAATTACTGAATACAAAATGGCAATTTGGTTAGATAGCTTGAATATTCCAGCTTATAGACACCTTTGTAAAGCATATGAAGACTTAGGTGATTATGATAATGCAATTGAAGTTTATCAGAAATTAATTCAAATAATGCCGAATATGCCAGAGTTCCATTCTAATTTAGCAAATATTTTATATGTAAAAGGGGACATTGAGGGTGCAGTTTCTCATTTCCAAACTGCGGTAACTTTAAATCCAAGCAAAGAGTGGACAAGTGTTGTAAATCAAACTCTAGGATATGTATTCCAAGAATCAAAACAAGATTTAGATGCGGCAATTACTTCTTATCAAAGTGCTTATCTTTTAACTCCAGAAGATATTGATATTTATGTAAATTTAGGAAGTGCTTTTTATGATAAAGAAGATTATGATAACGCACTTGCAGTTTATAGAAATGCTTTAGATTTAGACCCTAAAAATGCAAAAATTCACTGCAACCTTGGATTTTTATACTGGGGAAAAGGTGATACTGATGAAGCTATCAGAGAATATGAATACGCAATTGAATATGATAAAAGCTATTCTATCGCATACAACAATCTTGGTGTAATTTATCTTGATGATTTAGGCAGGGTAAAAGAAGCAATTGATATGTTCAAAAAAGCAGTTGAGTATAATCCAAATTATGCACTAGCTCATTTCAATTTAGCTCGCTCTATTGCAATTACAGGTGAAAAAATTGAAGCTGCAAAATTATATCAAATCGCACAAGATGTAAACAAAATTACAAATGAAATTGACCCACAAGATATTACAGACAAAATAAACGCATTGTTTGACTAATTATTAAGTTTTATTAAAATAATCATAAATAAGGTTGAGATGGTTAATATATAGCTACTTCAACCTTATTTTTAATCCCAATATCTGGCAATTCCGACATTACAAAATCCTTTATATAACTAAGGGGAAAGTTAACACGAAAGGAAATAGTATATGGGATTAAGCGTTAATGCCATAACAGAACTATGGCAATCTGGGAAAATTGCAATTAAAAAAGGTGGAAAATATTTAACTGAAGAAACAAAAGACTTACTGTCAAATCATACCCAACTAGGGCGAAGAATTAGAACAGGGGTACATGAAGCAAGAGAAGCATATACCCACAAATTTGAACAAATTGCCGAAAATAATGGACTTAGCGATCAATTTGCAAGGATAAAAGACAACATTTGGAATGCCTCAAAAAAGCTAATTAATGATAACGAATTTACATCAAAATTAGAAGACTATGCTCGAAAAAGGGGGTTTGTCAATTACAAAATAGCCAAAGGAGCAACAACTGAAAAAGTTATGCAAGATTGGATTGAAATGTCTGGTGTTGGGCCAACTAAATTCGCTCAAATAATTTCTGGAAGTCCGAAAGATATGGCAAAGATTGAAGCAAAATATCCTGAATTAGCAAAAGCGATGAAGGAAACTAGAAGCCATTGTTCTTTTTCTAGGTCTATGGAAGAAGCCCAACAACTTATCAATTCTTCATTCCCAGGACAAAAATTAGTCCTCCAAAAAGAAATGAGTGCCGGAAGTATCGGTGCCGCTTATATTGTTAAAAAGCCAGACGGTTCAACAGCAGTTGTAAAAATGCTTAAAAAAGGTGTAACTAAAGAAAGTCTTGATGCAGAAGAAGAACTAACAATGCGTGTTTTGAAAGAACTTAGCTCTTCTCCCGAAGAATATGCGAAGAACAAAGAAATGTTCAAAACATATTATAAAGATTGGAAAGAAGAATTAAACTTTTTCACAGAATACAAGAACAATAAATTACTAGCGACTGGGGCAAAAAGATACAAAGTCGCAGATATTACAGATATATCTAAAGATGGAACATGTATTCTAATGGATATGGCTCACGGTATTCAGATGAATAAACTTGTTGATATTTTAAAAGATTACAAAGCAAATCCAACAGAATTTGCAACTAAATACGCAAAAGAAATAGAGAAAAATCCGTGGTTAAAAGATCCAGAAAAAGTAATGAAAGAACTTCCTTCAACATTATTAAAAACTTTTGATGAACAATTCCTATTCTTAAAAGATGGCGGAAAGACATTGATGCACGGAGATCCACATACCGGAAATTTCTTTATCACCGCAGATGAAAACGGAAAATTGATACCTGAATTTATTGATACAGGTAACTGTGTAGCACGAACAAGCGGTCAAGTAAAACAAGATATAAGTTTCTTCTCAAATTATCTTGTTGGGAACTCCAAAGGAATTGCTAAATACTTCATTAACCAATGTGCATATACAGGAGCAGATAAACAAGCGAAAATTTGGGAACTTGCAGCTGATATAGAAAAAAATATTTTCGGTAAAAAACAACAGATTACCAAATTTGGAGATGTTCAAGGTTCACTAATGGCAATACTTAAAAAGCACGGACTTTCTATGTCCCCAGAGAACGCAACTGCAATGAAAGCACAAATGCAATTCTTCTCCGCAATTTCAGAAGCAGGAAAACTTTCAGGAAAAACTTTTGACATTACAACATTAATGAAAGATATTCCTCAAGCAATTTGGGGGATGGTTAAAAATGGAGAAAATCCGTGGGTTGCATTGAAAGAAGCAGTAAAATTTGCTATTCACAATCAACAACGAGCTGTTGGTACTGCGTATCAATTCACAATGAGCGATATATCAAAAATGACAAATATTTCACAAAAACAATTAAATGAAATTGGGTAGTAATAGCAAAATAATAAATCTCACGTTTTATAAATAATATGAAAATCACTAAAATAATATCAAATATAGCAAAATCAGCAATCAAAGAATGCAAGACTTCATATACAAGTGAATTACAGTCACCAAAATCACAAAATTCAATTTTTGATAAAGGCTTTGATTTCGGTAAAGTGGCAAATTTTAATTCTCTTAAAATATCTGATAATGTTCGAGCTAAAGTCAAATGTATTGAGGCATTAAATTCTTCTAATCCAATAGAAAGAGTTATTCTTATAGATAAAGCGACTGGGAAAATTAAATTTGAATTAACTGGAGATGCTCAAAATTGTGCAGTAGGTCTTTCAAACTTCACGCCATTTAAAGGAAAAACATTTATCTTACACCACGGTCATCCTTCAGTGGATAATAATGGCACAAGTTTACCAGTATCGTTACAGGATTTTTTAGTAATGAATGATACTCCAAGCTTGGAACAGGTAATAGCTTATAACAAATTTGGACAACAATCTTATCTGAAGAAAAATAAAAATTTTGAAAAACTTAACTCCACTCAAATTAAAGAACTAAAGAATGCTTACACAATTGCAATTATGAGTGGGAAAAATAAAGATATAAATAAAATAAATGAACTTATGCAATATGTAAAAACACATCCTGAAGCAATGGGTGTAAAAGCAGAAATTGCAGAAAGGTTAAATTCTTTGCAGCATAATTCATCCATGAAAGATAATATCGATAAATTTTGGAGAAAAAATGCTGATAAGGTTAATGTGACATATTATTCTGATTTTTAATGAAAATTTTTGCTGAATTTTATGCTATAATTCAGGTATGAAAAAGTTGCTACTATCTATTGTATTCATCTCTGTAATTGGTTTTAATCTTCCTGTTTTTTCGAATGAAATTGAAGAAGATTATCTTGACATGGCTGCAAGTTATAGTGCGGAAGGTGATTATGCTTCTGCAATGCAATATTTAGATAATATTTTGAGAATAAATCCTTCAAATCCACAGGCTCAAGATTTGAAACGTGGCTTAACTCATGTAATGTCAAAAGACAATAAGACATTTGTCTCATCTGTAAATCCAATGGTGAAACAAGCGGAAGAGTATAGAAAAATTGGAGATGAAGAGAAGGAACTTTCTTCTCTTTTGCAAGGGACTCAGTCTAACAATGCTTATTTGGCGTATTATTATCTTGGAAATTTTTACAGAAGAAATCATCAGTATTCAAAGGCGATTGATGCATTTAATTCTTCTGTTTCGGCTAGACCTAACTTTGCTCAAAGTTATTTAGCTCAAGCAATTGTTCTAAACGAAATTGGGGAATATAATTCTGCGATAAATCCAATTGATAAATATTTAACTTTTAACCCAAAGGATGATTTGGCTTATGCGGTAAAATCAAGAGCAGAGTTTTCACTAGGCAGACTAGATGAATCAAAAGCTGATAATGATAAAGCAATTGAATTAAACAACTGTCCAGAGTATCAGTTTGACAGAGCAAAGATTTTGTATAAATATGGTAACTACGAGGAATCTAAAAAAATATTTAACTCTCTTCTTCAAGATATTCAAACCTCTAAAATATATGAATATATGGGACTTTGTGATTATGCAATAGGCAACTACACAAGTGCATTATCAAATATCGATAAAGCAATCATACTCTCTGATGATGACGAATACCTTGAAAACAAGTACAATGAAATAAAGAAAATATTGGAACAAAATTAGTATGAAAAGAAGAAAAAATACAAGAAAAGTACATCACGAAAAGCAAGAAACTTTTTTTACAAAACTTGCTAATGGGATAATTACAATCTGCCTAACAGCCGGAATGTTATGGGGTTTGCAAACATATAGTGCATCAACAAGTTTAAAATTTTCACAAGTTAGTGATGTTCACTTTCTAGAAAACGGTTCAAATACAACATTCAAAATGATTGGAGAATCTCCAAGACTTTTAGATGATGCAATTGAACAATTGAATGAACATAATGACTTGGATTTTGTAATGTTTACAGGCGACTTAATTGATAAGCCTTTTGAAAAAGAACTAAGAGCAGTACTTCCACATTTGGAAAAACTTAATGCTCCTTGGTATTTTGCTTTTGGAAACCATGACAGATGTGTTGGCGGATATTTAACAACACAGGTTTATATGGATATGCTAAGAAATGCAAATAAAAATTACACATTCAAAAAAGCATACTACTCATTTGAACCAAAGAAAAATTACAAAGTTATCGTTCTTGATGACATAATTACAGATAGACTAACTTCAAACGGTTACATAGATGAAACCCAATTGAAATGGTTAAAAAATGAATTAGACAAATCAAAAAATGACACCGTACTAATATTTATGCATGTGCCAATTGTTGAACCATTTGCAAGCCCAAATCACAAGTTGAAAAATGCAACACAAGTAATGAGCTTGATAGAAAGTTATAAAAATCCAATCGGAGTATTCCAAGGTCATTATCACGCAACAAAAGTCGTTCAACATGATAACGTTCTTTATGTAGCAACTCCGGCATTAGTTTCATACCCTAATGCGTTCAGAATTGTTAATGTAACAAACTACAAAGACAAAACCGTTTTCGATTTGAAATGGGTTGAAACAAGAGAAAAAACAATTCAAAAAATGGCAAAACTCTTAGTATTCTCTGGAGCAATGTATGCCGGAGAACCTAAAGATCAAAATGGAATTTATGAAATAAAAAAATAATTTGAATGAGGGCTTTATATGGAAGATTTTAAAGTAAAATTCAGAGGTGTGAGAGGTAGTTTTCCTGTCTGCAATAAAAATTTCATGCTTTTTGGCGGTAATACATCTTGTGTTGAAGTCAATGTCGGAGGGCATTTGATACTACTTGATGCAGGAACAGGAATTGTTAGTGCAGGAGATGATTTGATGGAAAAATATATTGCATCTTCAATCAATCCACAAGAACGTAAACCAATCTATGCAACTCTTTTAATCTCTCATATTCATCAAGACCATTTATTAGGATTAACATTTTTCAAACCCCTTCATTTAAAATCCACAAAATTAAAAATTTACGGAGCAAGTTCAAATAACTCAAGTCTGGAAAAAGATTTATCAGAACTTGTATTTGGCAAGACTTTCCCGCTAGATTTAGGTGATATTGCTTGCACAACAGAAATAAATAATATCTCTGAAACTCAAGCAATTTTATTAAAACCTAACGAAGCACCTATACTAGTTACTCCAGAAACTCAACGAGGAGAAAATGACGTATTGATAACTTGCTATAAATCATACGTTCACCCTCAAGATGGAGTTATGATTTATAAAATCTCTTATAAGGACAAAACACTTGTATATGCGACAGATAAAGAATGCTATCTCGGTGGAGATAAGAAATTCATAACATTTGCCAAAGATTGTGATTTGTTAATTCACGATGCACAATATACAACCGAGGATTACTTAAATCCTTATTCTCCAAAACAAGGATTTGGACATTCAACCTTCGATATGGCAACAGAAACAATGAAACAAACAAAAGCCAAAAACTTAGTATTTTTCCACTATGACCCAAGTTATGATGATACTAAATTGAATAGAATAAGAGAACATTACACTTCTAACAATAAAAATGTTCAACTTGCTTATGAAGGTCTTGAATTAGAAGTATAAATTTGAATTCTTTAGAATAATAATTATAGAAGAACTATATGAAAAAATTTTTAGCCATAGTCATAATTTTAATGTCTGCTCTTCCAACATTTGCAGCCAAAGGAACAATTGCAACATACGTAATTGACCCAGAAAAAAATGCGTTTGAACACAACAATTTGGGAGTTATGTACGTTGAAGAAAAATGTTACTATGCCGCAATTCAGGAATTCAAAATAGCAATTAGCCTTAATCCTAAGAAACAGGCTACCGCTGTATATTTTAACAATTTAGGAAAAGTTTATATGACAATAGGGTATCCAAACTTAGCCCTCGATTGTTTTAAAAATGCTCTCACTCAATATAGCTTGAATTTTGAATATTACCAAAATCTTGCTGATTGCTACCAAAAGTTATCACAAATTCAAAATCAAATTTCTGTATATTCCTCAACCCAAGATAGCAACCCTCTTAATAAGGTTATGCTAGGGATATTATATGAAAAAGCAGGGAATAAGAAAAAAGCAATTATCATCCTTGATGAATTTGCATCCGCTGAACCAAATTTAATTATTACACCCGCAGTCAAAGAACATATTCAGCAATTAGTTTCAGAAATGCAAAAAATACAAAAATAAAAAGGCTCTCAGTTCCACTGAAAGCCTTTGTTTTATATTTCTACGTCATTCCTTATTTTTTATATTTTGCTAATAAGTTTGTATTTCCATCATCTGAAGTTTTTGCAACCGGAGTTGTTGCATTTGCAGCCGGGGCTTCTTCTTTTTTCTCAGCTGGAGCTTCAGATTTTGCAGTTTCAGAAGCAGCACCATCAGCAGAATGTTTTTCATTCATTTTCTTTTCAACTTTTTGAGCCAATGGAGTTGCAATTAGAGGAACGATAACACGTTTACCTAAAATTGTTGCAGCTGCAAGTTCTGTAACGAATTTGAAAATACCAAAGCATTTATTTTTAACAGAATCATATGGGATTTTAATTTCATCTTTGATTTTTGGTTTGATACCAAATTTCTTTTGAACAATACGAACTTGTTCTGCCAATGTCTTAAATGCGTGTCCAGCTTTATCAAATGATTTATTGAAGATTTTGTGGAACAACTTATCATTTAATTTTCTCATTGCAAAGAACATACCGATTTGAGCTAAAATCATCAAGACACCGTTAGTTAAGTCTAATGCAGCAACAAAGTTTCTTCTTTTTTCCGGAATGTCTTTGTTATGCATACTTTGGTAAACATACATTCCACAACCAATACCGTCTTTGGCAACGATAGAACCAACTGTTGAATAAGCCAAGGCTTTTTCAAAATCTTTAGTAAAATAATTACACAAACCTTTAACAGGTTTTGATTTTGTAATCGGTCCAACAACTTTTGAACAACCAGATGCGATAGGAGTAATTATTGACATTATTTGTTACCTCCTTCTTCAATTTTTGCTTCTTCTGGCTTTTGAACATCCGCCTTTGGAGGTTCTTTCTTTGCACCGGATAAGCTTGGGAAGAATATATCCATAAATCTTGGGTAAACCCAGTTCAATGCAGTACAAGTAATTGGTAATGTGATACATACGCCAATTGCAACTTTTGATAATTGGTTAAAACCTTTATAGTTTGCATCTACTAAAGTTTTATAACCTTCAATTGCATCTTTTTTAACTTTTGCTTTAACGTCTTTTAAATCAGGAAGGAATGTTCCGGAACCTTCAAGAAGGTTACGCAATCTTCCATCACTTCCATTATAATTACATTTTTCTGCAATTTTTTCTAATGTTTGTTTGATGATATTTTCATCAGCTTTAGAAACATCTTTTATTTTAAGATTATTTAAACCATCAATAATATCTTGAAGTTCTTTATTACCTTCATTCATTTTTGCAAGATATTTTTCAGGAGTAAATTCACCATTGCAAACATCTTTAATTTTATCAATTCTTTCTAGAGTTCTATAACATCTGCTTTCTCTACAGTCAGGATCACGTTCAAGAATTTCACCAATAAGTTCTTTAACCCCATCACTTGATGTAGCTTCTTTTGCTTTTAGCAAATATTCTTCTAATTCTTTTTCACCTGCCGGAAGATTGTGAGCGGCAAATAAGTCCTTTAATTCAGCTTCATTGGAAATCAATGTATTTGCTCTATTTTTATAGAATTTTAAACCCACGTCATCAATCTTGAAGTGTTCTGCTTTTTGAGCATAAGCATCAATTTGAGCATTCAAGATTTCTGCGACATTTTTATTTCCAAATGAGCGTTCGCCAATTTGAATTTTACCGGTTTCTGCCAAACCATCAGCCAACTTGCTCATTTGTTCAGCTTCTCTTGCTTTTACACGTTTTGCTAATTCTTCTTTGAAGGCTTTTTTATCAGCATAAGTTTTTCCTTCTTTTTTCATTTCTTGAGTAATTGTTCTTTCAAGATATGCTTTATTTTGCAATGCACTTCTATCAAGAACAACCCAAAGGTTTTTAGCGATATCAGGATTATTAGTCATTTCATTGATAACTTTATCAATAGGTTTTAAAGCTCCTGCTTGGAACAAAATAGCTAATGCAGCAGATATAGGTTGACGCATAGCTGTATATTTTTTAGTGTTATCTAATTCTTTTTGCTCTTCTTCTGTAGCATTTGGTTTTGACTTAACAAATGGGTTAAAAGCAATTGACAATGGAGCAATTAAACCGGTACCGATGGCTGTAATCATGATACCACCGAGTTCTCCTTGCCAAGCACTGAATTTATTAATAAATGCTCTGGCTTTTTTATTCTTTAACAAATGTTCAACCAACTTGTCGGTATCAGAAGCCATTTCCTTTGTAACACCGTCAAGACTACCTCTAAAATTAGGATTAGATCTTTTTTTAATACTGCCATATGCGTTTGGTCTTACGTAAACTAAATTGTTGGAACTATCTACTTTCATAACTATACACCTTCTATTTATATAGAGTCTAAAACAGAAAAAAAATTGCTATATTTCTACCAGATTGTAAACAAAATTTAACATATATTTTTTTGTTATCGACTATTTGAAGAGCAGTGCAAATAAACTGTTCTTTATGCAGGAAACAACTGCTACCCCAAGTCTCGGTATCCCGAAACAATAAGATTATACAAAACACATGCTCAAAAAGAAAGTATATTGTTACGATATATTAAACTATTTCCTATTTTCTTGAATCTAACAGTTTTCTAATTCTTAAAAATCTATCCAATTCACCCTGTAATTGTTTCATATCGCCAAAAATCGCATTCGATAATAAAACTCTGTTATCATATTTAGGGTCAATTAGATATACTGTAGGAAATCCGGTAATACCGATATTTTTTACAAGATTAGCGTATTTTGGATCTTCAACATTAACCTTTGAAAACTCCATATCTTTTTTATAAATATTTGATAATTCTTGGTATGTTGGCATAAATTTTATACAGTAATGACACCAATCAGCATAAAACAAAACCATAATTGGCTTATTACCTTTAATAGCTTTATCGTATGTTACACCAATTTTATATTCTGATGGTTTTTTAGTTGGTTCTTGTTGAGGTTCTTGTGCTTCCGGAGCATTCAACTCCGGTTCACCTTCATTTGGAGCCATTGTTGTATTTTCAAAATTTTTCATTTGATAATATTCAAAACCGCAAACAGATACAATTGCTACGGCAAATAAAATTGCAACAATAATTGCAATATTCTTTTTATTCAACTTTTGTAATTTTTCTTTAAAACTCATAAATCTCTCTCCTATTTTTATTGATTTTATTATAGTACGAAAAACCTATAATATTGCATATTTCATAAAAATTAATCATATTAACTCTTAACATGTCGTAACATGATGTAACGATTGTTATATATTTGGGTATATAAAAAATATATACTCGTGTTACTTACCCCACGGCACTGCACAACAGATGCCAAAATTTTCCATGCAAACTGAGGAGTTTAATGTTTATGAGAAGAGATGAACTTATCGAAATGAAAATCACTACCCAAAATTCTAATCCAGCTAAAAAAGAAGTTGTAGAAGGTCAAAAAGACAACACATTGACATCTTACTTGAGAGAAATTGCAAATTACCCTCAATTATCAGCAGAAGAAGAAAAAATTATCGCAGAAAAAATAGAACAAGGAGATAGTGAAGCCAAACAAAAACTTATTCAAGCAAATTTAAAATTAGTTGTTACAATTGCGAAAAAAGCAATCCACATGTCTGGAGTTCCAATGATTGACCTTATTCAAGAAGGTAATTTAGGTTTGATGATTGCAGCAGAAAAATTTAATCACAAATTAGGTTACAGATTTTCAACATACGCAAGTTGGTGGATTAAACAATCAATGTTCAAAGCAATTTCAGAACAATCACACTGCATGAAAATTCCTGTTTATATTCAAGAAACACTATCTAAATTTTCAAAAGTTAAATATCAAATGGAACAAAATACAACTTCTCAAGTTAAAAATGAAGATGTTGCAAAGAAAATGAATATTGCCCCAGACAAAATTGAAATGTTTTTATCTGCATACACAAAAACTATTTCTATTGAAAACGGACTAGAAAGAAATGATGGTAAAGAATTAAATGTTGCAGATATTTTAGCAGACAATTCCAGCTTAATTTCTGAAAATGCCGAATATCAATCCCTTAAAGATGACATTCAAAACGTTATCTCAACCCTCAAAGAAAGAGAACAAGAAGTTGTAAAAATGCGTTATGGACTTGATGATACAGAACGATACACTCTTGAAGAAATTGGAAATATTTATGGTGTAACTAAAGAATGTATCCGCCAAACAGAACTTAGAGCTTTAAAAAAGATGAAAATGACAGGTGCAAACCTTTTGTCATGCTACATATATTAGATATTGATATAATTAATTTCTCGTGTTTATTTACCAAATCTTTTACGCCCGCAATTTCTAACCAAGATTGCGGTTTTTGTTTTAAAAATTACAACATAACCTGAGTTGCGAGAATAATTTTGTGGCTATCATTGCGATTTTGATTCTGGCAAAAAACATAATTCAAGACAATTTTCAATGCCTGTCCTTTAATAAACCAGTTTACACCAATAGTGTATTCTCTTTTTAAATCACCCGAAACATCTCTATTTGGGTCAAATTGGTCAACCCTACCAATCAATTGCCAATGAGGATTAAATTTCCATCCAGCTGTAACAGCGTAGCCATTAGCTTTATTCGCACTTATTCCATTTGATCCACTATAACCATCAGCAAATCCCGCTTCAAAATTTGCCCATAGTTTTTTGTGTTTATATCCGACATAAACACTTCCAACGCTATAATCTATACCATTATGACCACCATTAAATCCCCCTCCAAGTGTGAGCTTCCCGAATTTTTTATCTTCCGAACCAAAAGGTTTAACGTTTACCCAGCCAGTAAATTCCATTCCAGGCATACCACTTGTTATATATCTGCCAGAAGAACCTACTCCAATGTTGTAGTCAATGTAGTTGTAATTTCCTAGTATTTTTACTCCTAAAGATCTCGCACTCCCGAAGTTTCTTGCTATTTGTGAACGAGCAACAAATGGTAGGATGTAAGAAGATGTTCCGCCTTCAATACCTGTTTGAACTCTAGAATAACCTGCAATAATTTGATGATTAGGGATAGTCGTATTAATTATATATGCATCCGAAATAAATCGTTCTAAATAATTTGAATCTGTTCTTGGGATTGGGTTCACGGCGATTTTAAATCGATAATTAGGATTGTTGAATTTCCCATACATCCCAACTTGTGTAGTTAAATTGTCATAATCTGTCGAATAATTTGGAGTAAATATTGAATTTAGTGACCCTCTAAAACCCCCATATGCTTGAATTTTGTGAACAGGTCCTTTTTGAAATCTATGAGTTAATTCTTCCTTTAATAAAAAAGAAGGAACATCTGTTCTAGTAATTTTACTATGATATATTTTCCCTACAATTGTATCTTCATCTATAACATTGTCATTGTCTTGGTCGAAAATTTTAAAAAACTCAAAATCCAACTCTGAGTTATCCATAACTGAATCGATTTCAGCTTCTTTCGATTTTTTATCTTCAGATATTTGAGATTCTGGTTTTTCTTCAGTGTCTATTTTGTCAGCGGGATTTTCTGAAATGGTTGAATTTTTTGTATTTAAGATAATTTCATTTGGCTGAGAGTTTTCAAGTAAATCCGCAACTAAATATTCATCTGTACCATTTGCACAAACACTTATAGGGGTAAAAATTATTGAAAAAACTACTACAAATTTTAAGATTCGTTTCATTTGTGACAATTATAGCATAAAATTTGTAGATTTCATAATTTTTTTGATGTATATTGCGATTATGCCGAATAAAATTAAATTCAATAAACAGACGAAAATAAAAGCCCCTATTGTTGAAGCACTAAGAGCTGCTTACAACAATCCTACGTATCAATTTCATATTCCAGGGCATACTAAAGGTCTTGGAACTTTACCAGCATTTAGAAACCTAGTTGGTAAAAAAGCTTTAATGGTTGATACTACTGATGAATTTGATAATTTAGGAACTTTAACTCCTGCAACTGGGCCAATAAAAGAAGCTCAAGAACTTGCAGCACAAGCATTTGGAGCTAAAAAGACTTTCTTTTTGATAAACGGTTCAACTATTGGAAACCTAGCCATTGCAATGGGTTTAACCAAAAAAGGGCAAAAAGTTATTGTAAATAGAAATTGTCATCGTTCCATTTTAACTGGATTAATAATTTCTGGTGCAGATCCATTGTGGGTTATTCCTGAAAAATTCAGTGATTGGGGACTTTGGGGTAATATTGATGCTAATTCAATTGAAAAACTTCTTAAAGAAAACGATGATGTTTCGGCTGTTTGGATTACAAATCCGACATATGAAGGCGTTGTATCTGATGTAAAATCAATTTCTACAATTTGTAAGAAATACAATGTTCCTTTAATTGTTGATGAAGCTCATGGTTGTTTGTGGAATTTTAATGAAAAACTGCCAGAAACTTCTTTAAAATTGGGTGCGGATATTGTTGTTCACTCTTTGCATAAAACTGGTGGAAGTATGAGCCAATCGTCAATGCTTCACATAAGTAAAGATTCTAAAATAAATGCGGAAGATGTTGAACGTTCGTTGATGTTGTTACATACAACAAGTCCATCTTTGATGTTATTAGGAAGTTTGGATGCTGCTCGTGCAAATTTGCAAAGCCAAAGAGGGCAAAAGCAATTAGCAAGAGCTATTTCTAATGCAAAATTTTTGAGAACTGAAATTGATAAAATGGATTCAATACATCAGTTAAAATCCGACTTTGGCTATAAAACAGATGTTACAAAAATATTTATAAAAGCGGATGGTCTTTCTGGAAAAAGACTTGAGTCTATTTTGGAAATTGATTTTGGTATTGAAGTCGAAAGTGCTTCTGATGAAGGTATTTTAATATTAAGTAATATTGGCAATAAACGCTCTGATTTTGAATATCTTGTGAATTGTTTGAAAAAAATTGATACTCATGATTATAAAGATATTTATTATCTTGAAAATAAGAAACATATGCCAATGTTGACTCCAATTATCAAAAAGAACTTAAGAGAAGCATATTTTTCAGAAAAAGAAATTATTCCTAAAGATCAAGCTGTGGGCAGATTGTCTGGCGAAGTTGTGGCGGAATGTCCTCCTGGAATTTCAATTTTACTCCCTGGAGAACTTATAACAGAAGCACATCTTCCATATTTAACTGATTATGATGTTATTGAAGTTTTGAAGTAAATTATTCAATGATTGCTTTTATAATTTTGTAAATATCTGAAACTTTTTCTGGGTGTTCGTTTAAGATGCGATTAATTTCTTCTTTCAGAACGTCTATTTCTTGATGTTGTTCAAATGTAAATACTGATTGAAAATTTGTACCTAAGACTTTTAATATTTTTTCTAAATTTTGTATTGAGGGGTAATTATAGCCATTTTCAACATTGCTTATGGAATTAGAAGTTTCAAAGCCAACTTTTTCGGCTAATTGTTCTTGGCTTAAGCCTTTCTTTTTGCGAAGTTCTTTAATTCTTTTTCCCAATAAATGTTTTGTATCCATTACTTTTTACCTCTTAATTATGAATAGTAATGGAAATTATTATTCTTTAACACTAATCTAAGCTGTTATTATCTTGACTAATCACAGTTATAAGTGTAATATTATTACCAGTAATGTGAATTTGAGGAGTTTTTACAGCATGAATAAGAAATCAAGATATGCTTTTACCCTTGCAGAAGTTTTAATAACTTTAGGAATAATTGGGGTTGTTGCTGCGATAACAATTCCCAGTTTAATAACTTATACTCAGAAAAAAGAAACTGTAACAAAATTACAGCGAGCAATTTCAGTAATAAATCAAGCTGCCAAATTATCATTTGATGATAACGGTGATCCAGATGATGCCTTTGGCATGGGTTCTGAAGAATATTTTAATGTATATTGGCGACCTTACATCAAGGTTTTACAGTATTGTAATACTTATCAAGATTGTCATTATAATAGTGTTGTTCCTTTTCGGACAATAAGTGGTTCTACAAGTGGAACTATTTCTGTTGTGCATCCTGGAACAAGAGTAACGTTCCACACAATGGATGGTTTTCTATATATAATATTTACAGGAACTGCAGATGGAAATGGTTCATATAAAGCCTCTAAATTGATTTTTGTTGATATAAATGGTTCAAAGAAGCCTAATGTATATGGTAAGGATGTTTTTATTTTGGACAGACTCGACGATGGGAAGGGGGTACAGCCATTTTGTTCTGGGTTGTCAGATTCCGTTATAAATAAAAGCTGTTCAAAAATAAGTGATGGTGCATGTTGTGCTGAAAAAATTCTCCGTGCTGGTTGGAAGATTGATAGTACTTATCCGTGGAAGTAGAGGAAAAGAATTAAACAAATCCGTCATTCTTGTATGTGTTAAGTAATTCGTTGACAAAAAATGTTTTTAAATAATATTTGCAAAGCTTAAAAAGTATTCTTCAATTACGTTCATAAGCATTGGCAAAATCCAAACCATAATTGCGGCTCCCAAAACAGGTTTGAATAGGAAGCTCAATTGGAATACGTTTACCTGTGGTGCTGTTCTTGAAATTACACCCAAGATAATATCTTGAGCCAAAGTTGCAAGTAAAATTGGAGAGGCAATTTGTAACCCCATATACAAAGTATTAGATGACATTTTTATTAACAAATCCATCTTGATAAGCTGCAGCAATGGAATATGAGCAGAATACATTGGAAAGATTTCAAAACTTCTAAGTAAAGCCTTGAAGAGCCAATAAACGCCCCCAAGATTAATAAATATCAAAATCCCCATTAAAGAAATCATCTTAGTCAAAATTGAAACTTGAGCAGAGGTTGTTGGATCTAATGCAGTTGCAGAAGACAAACCCATTTGCATATTTATCATTTCTGCACCACAATCAATTGCAATTGTAATCAATTGTGCCATATAACCAATCATCGCTCCAACAACAATATTCAAAACAATTGAAAGCATAAAAGAATCGCACTGGGTTAAACATTTTTCGGGATGTAAAAAAGGGACAATAAAAATTGTAACAAGCAAAGCCAAAGGAATTTTAACCAAACTTGGAAAATCTTTTCTATTAAAAATTGGAGCAAATCTGAAAAAGCCAATCAATCTTGCAAAGACAAAAGTACCCGCCATAAGGTAGGTATTTATCTTTGGGAACATTTTAATTAACTCTGCTATTATTGCTTCCATTTATTTATTGTCCTAAAATCCTCTTTGTTTCAACCATGTCTGGTTTTGGCATTGCAGTTTTAGCTGCTGGAGTATATTTTTCTCTTTGGTATTTGTCAATGTATGGAACTTTACCTGGATTTTTCATTATTTCGTTGATGTTATCAACATTTTTAAATCTATCTTTCATTTCGCCTGCAAAAGGTGTTGTGTATTTGTGGTAATTTGAATCTAATACAAAACTTTCACTTTGCGGAACTGTATTAAAAGCTAGAACCATACCTTCTTGGAATAAATTTGTAAGGAGTTTAATAAATCCAACTCCACCAATTACGATGACAAGAAATACCCCAAGAATTTTTGGTGCCGCAGCAATTGTTTGCTCTTGAACCTGTGTTACAGCCTGCAAAATACCTACAACAAGACCAATACCGGCAGCAACAAGTACGCATGGCATTGAGATTGCCAACATTATTAAAAATCCTTTTGCTAAATATTCTAATAAAATTTCCATTAACTCATTGTCCTTTTCAATCTTCTAGTTGTAACTCGAAACAAGCCCTTGAACAATCAATGCCCATCCGTCCACCGCAATGAATATCAGCAACTTAAACGGCATTGAAATAATTGTTGGAGATAACATGAACATACCTAATGCCAACAGGATATTTGCAACAACCAAGTCCAAAATAATGAACGGTACAAATATAATAAAACTTATTTCAAATGATGTTTTTAATTCGCTTATGATATAAGCCGGTGCAATTTCCCAAATTGATAATTCATCTGGGGACTTTGGTTTAGTATTATGGGCAAGTTCAACAAAAAATGTTAAATCACTTTCCCGTGTTTGTTTCAACATAAACTCTTTTAGCGGTTTTGAACCTTCATTTATAGCGGCAATCATATCGTGATTTTTCTGATACGGAACAGAACCCATATCATACATTTTTTGGAATGTTCCCCCCATTGTATAAAATGTTAAAATTATAGATAGCCCGATAATTACAATTGCCGGTGGAACTTGTTGAGTACCCATTGCAGTTTTCAACATTGAAAATACAATAACAAATCTCAAAAAACTTGTCATTGAACAGAATACAAAAGGTAGCAATGAGAATAATGTCATTACCACAAGCATTTGTAATACCGGATTTAAGTTTTGCAATTGATCCATTTTTATATTGTCCTTTTAGTTATTTTTATAGCTCGTTAATTTTTTTTGCCATTTCTTTCATTGTTGAAAAACCGTGAGATTTTGGTTTTTCAAAATCCAAAACTACAGATTTTTGAGGAGTTTTGGCAGAGAATTTTGCAACCTGTTCTCTTCTATCCATTTGAGGTTTATCAAGCCTTCTACCTTGAGGATTTTTATCCTTAATTGGTTCTAAAGTAATATGCCCCTTTGGAGGATAAACAACATCTAAATCAGACTCAATCATTTCACTTTGAACGGGAGGTTCAACAGCTACTTGAACTTGTTCTGTAGGAATTAAATCCTCAAATTTTTCATACTTTTCTGTATTTTCAAATCTTTCATACTTCTTTGCTAAATTTTGTTCTAAGATTTGTTGTGCTGAAATCTTTTTAGAGCCCTCCAGCTTTGAAAGCATTGTAGTTCTATCTATATCAGAAGCAATTAAAAACTTTTCATTCCCTGCACGAACAACCATAATAGATTTTCTGGGATTTATATTCATCGTTTCTTCTATACTCAAAAATTTGTTACTATTTTTGCATAATCCACCATTTATAACCTTTTTATAAATATAGATGGCAAAGAATATCAAACCTAACATTGCCATTGTATAAACTGTGAAATTCATTATGTAACTGCCCATGTGCATTTTATTTCTATCTCCCCATAGATTAGATTATTTAATTATTTGATTATCAGATTTTAGATATTTTCGTCTTCCAGTTCAAAGTCGCTGTAGTCAAAGTCTTCATCATTTTCGTCATTGCCTTCGTTCTCACCCTCAGACCCATTTTCTTCTTCATTATCCTCTTCATCTGAATAATTTTCTTCTTCGTCTTCTTCATCCTCATCATCAAGTGAAGTTGTTTGAGTTTGAGAAGTTCCAGTTGAAGAAGAACCGCCACCGGCATTATCACCGGCAAGAACTTCATTTATTTTCACTCCATAACGGTCATTTACAATAACAAGACTGCCTGTTGCAATAGGATTTCCTTCAACTTTCAACGTTACGTTATTGTTATATAATGAAGTCAAATCTACAACTAAACCTTCTTCAATATTTTTTAACTCGCCAAGAGTTATTTTTACAGAATCAAATTCCGCATACATATCGACTTCAATGCTATCCCATATATTTTTTTGAGAACCGTCGCTCATATCATCTCCTCCATCGTCTGCTTCGGGAATAAGTATATCCATATTTGGTTCTAATTTAACATCCATCTGGTTACCAAATACAGATAAGGTTAAATGTTCTATATTACTATTTTCAAAAACTACAACATCATCTTGTTCGAGATTTTTTACATCGTAAAGAGAAAACCTCGTTTTACCCACAATAATTTTTGCAAATGTTTCAGCATTTGGGAAACTACTTTCTGAGAACTTACCACCCTCTGATTCTATTTCTTCTGGCTCGACAAGTACCTGAGGAATCGTTATAAAAATTTTGCCTGCACTTTTTGAAAATTCGTCCTTGCTTTTTATGATAAAAGACAGATGAATTACATCAAAATTTGTACGCTTCAATTCACTCGGATCCGGTTCGTCAAGTTCATCCTTAATAGAATCAAACATTGTACTATTAAATGATGTTATAATCTTTGCTTCCAATTCTGATATCTTGTTTATATTAAATTTATTTTTTGACTGTCCTAAAACAGTATTCAGAATAATTGAAATAGCTTTTTCTGTAGTTCTAAAATAAACATCGTAATCTTTATTAATACGAATTTTAGTAACAAAACATGATTCATTATCAGAAAGACAGTTAATATTTTTGCTCAATCCCACAAATTCAATATCAAAATTATTCGCAAAGAAATCATCACACGCATCCTTAACAAGCTCAGGAAAAGTGTTTTGATACCAGTCGTATTCTTTATACAACTTTTCTGTTGATATTGAATTTTGGATTTCATTTTCCATTACAACTATCCCTTGATTTATCCCCTTTTGAAATATAGTAATATTTCCCATCACTACAATAAATGAGAATAGAAAATATTACATCAATCTTTTAATGGATATTTTTCAAAAGTCATCTTTTTTTATAAGGGTTTTCAGAATATCAACAGATTGATTTTTTAAATTTTTCTAAACATACGGGAACCCTCTCTCAAAGTTGATGGAATGACGTAGTTTCCTCGCTTTTAAGAAAGGGTTCAAACTTTTTAATTTATTCTATTGTTATTTTCTTTTATTAAGATCCGGTTTTTTCTTGGTAATCTTGACCTCCAACAATTCTCAAGTGTCTGTTTTCACCTTCACCAACAGATTTGCTTGCCAAGTTATGTTGTTCAACAAGTTCGTGTTGGAGTTTTCTTATTTGTTGATTTTGCGGAGTAAGTTCGATGTCTTTAGCACCAGCTAGAACTTTTTCAATTGCGGCTTTTGCTTCATCCAACGCTCTTTCGGTAATATCATAGAATGATTGTTTTTCATTAAGCTCTGCAATATCCAAGGCTTCTTTTATAACTTTTTGGATTTGAGCCATTGAATTAGTTTTTACATAGAAAATTTGAATTCTATTTTCTTCTGCCGTACTTAAGACTTTAGCTCCACCTTTTATAAAGTTTTTGTGAGCAATTACAATATCTGCATCATCAAGATTTCTTGTAATTTCTGCATTTAAGTCAAGTCGTTCTATAACCTTTTCGGCAATACTTCTTGATACTGCATATAGATAGATTTTTTTGAATTTTTTAACTTCTTCAACATATTTTTGGCGTGAGAAACTAAATTTTAAACTCTCAGGATGGTCAATTTTATCATCAAGAGCATTGATTTTATCAATCACATTTGGTACTCTTGCAGGAACCGGAGTTGGAGCTTGAGTAAACTCATATGTTTTATCAACTTTTCTAAGTTCAGGTCTGATTGGCCAACCTCTAAGAATGTAGTCCACAGCTTCTGCTGTATCTTTGTAAACTGCTAATGTATTTCTATCCAAAATTTCAATTACTATATCGAAAGTCGGCTGTTTCTCTCTTTCTAATACTGTTTTCTGTGAAGAACGACGTTTCGCTTCATCATCACCTAATGTTACGGATTGAATACCGCCGACTAAATCTGATAATGTTGGGTTTTTAATCAAACTTTCCAAGCTATTACCGTGAGCTGTTGCAATGAGCATTACACCACGTTCTGCAATTGTTCTTGCCGCTTGGGCTTCAGCTTCTGTCCCAATTTCATCAACAACGATAACTTCTGGGGTGTGGTTTTCAACCGCTTCAATCATAATATCTTTTTGATATTCTGGTTGTCTAACCTGCATTCTTCTGGCATGACCAACTGCAGGATGTGGGGTATCACCATCTCCAGCGATTTCGTTAGAAGTATCTACAATTACTACTCTTTTCTTAAGTTCGTCAGCCATTAGTCTAGCAATTTCCCTAAGTTTGGTTGTTTTACCAACCCCTGGGCGTCCTAAGAAAAGAATACTTTTGTTTTGTAAACAAAAATCTTTAATGCAAGATATAGTACCTGTTACAACACGTCCAATTCTGCAAGTAAGACCAACAATTTTGCCTTGTCTATTTCTGATTGCACTGATTCTGTGTAGAGTTCCCGGAATTCCAGAACGGTTATCTGATGTAAATTCTTGAACGTGTGATGTTATATATGAAATGTCTTCATAGTCAACATTTGCGACATCGATATACTCAATTTTCCCATCAGCATGTCTAATTTCTGGAGGTCTGCCGATGTCCAATACTATCTCGATAACATCTTCCATTTTTTCATAAGAAAGGTGCTGTCTTATCCTTTGGGGTAAAATTTCTACCAATTTTTCTAAATCATTTTGAAATTGTAAGTTGCTCATATATTCGCTGCCTTTCTATTTTGATTATAACAAAATATTTTCTGGCTATTAGTTGCGATTAATTGTTAAGTATATCTTATATATATATTATACTACATGTATCGGTTGAATTGCATTAATTCTTTACTAATCGTGTAATAATTTTAACAAAACTTTACATTTAAAAATGGTTTCAAACCGTGTGAAATCAATACTTTCAATCTGAAAAAATACGAAAAAAATAAATTTTCAATCTCTAGATTGAATTTTGAAATGGCTCTTAACAATCCTAAACAAGGACTAATAATGTATTACGATTTAGTTACATTTGAGGGTTTATGTTGTAAAAATGTGGTATTCTAAATTTATGTTTACAGGAATAGTTGAAGAAATTGGAATAGTAAAATCTCTAGAATTTAAAGCAAACGGGGCTAAAATTGTCATCGGTTGTCAAAAAGTTATAGAAGATGTGAAAATTGGTGATAGTATTGCAATTGATGGTGTTTGTCAAACTGTTATTGCGTTCAATTCTTCTGAATTTAGTGCTGAAATTAGTGATGAAACCTTGAAGGTTACAACTCTCGGAAATTTAAAATCTGGGAATACTGTAAATCTTGAAAGAGCCTTAACCTTGAGTTCCCGATTGGGTGGGCATATTGTTTCTGGACATGTTGATTGTAAGGGGAAATTTATCAATATTGAAAAATTATCTGATTTTTATAATCTTCAATTTGAGATTCCAGAAGAACAAGAAAAATATGTGGTTTATAAAGGTTCAATTACGATAAATGGAGTAAGTCTTACCATCGCAAATATTGTGGACAATATTGTGAGTGTTGCAATAATTCCTCATACTTATAACAATACAAGTTTGAAGGATTTGAAATTAGGACAAGATGTAAACATTGAAACCGATATATTGGGAAAATATGTTGAAAAATTTTTATCTGCGAAAGATAATAAAAAAGGTATAAGTATGAATTTTTTACAAGAAAATGGATTTGTATAATGGATAATAAATTTAGATTTGATAATATTGAAGAGGCTATAGAAGATTTTAGAAACGGGAAGCCTGTCATTGTTGCAGATGATGAAGATAGAGAAAATGAAGGCGACGTAATTATTTCCGCAGAAAAAGTTACTCCTGAAAAAATCAACTTTTTAGCATCTGAAGTTAAGGGTTTAATTTGTCTTGCTATTTCATCTGAAATTGCCCAACAATTAGATTTACCACAAATGGTAGAACAAAATACAGAAGAAATGAAAACAGCATTTACAATAAGTATTGATGCAGCTGAAAAATATGGAGTTACAACAGGTATTTCTGCTTATGACAGAGCTAAAACCGTTGAAGTTGCGACAGCTTATGATGCCCAACCCTCAGATTTAAGACGTCCAGGACATTTGTTCCCTTGCGTTGCGAAAAAGGGTGGAGTATTAGAAAGAACCGGTCATACCGAAGCAGTTGTTGATTTGGCTAAAATTTGCGGACACAGACCTGCAGGAGTTATGTGCGAAGTTATGGCTCCGGATGGTCATATGGCAAGAAGAGATTACTTGAGAAAATTTGCAGATGAACATGGAATGAAGTTTATTTCTGTAGCAGAGCTTATTGCATACAGACTAAAATCAGAAAAACTTGTTACAAGAGAAGCCGAAACAACTCTTCCAACACCGTATGGAGAGTTTAAACTTTACGCATACAAAAATCAAGTTAATGGCTCTGAACATGTAGCTCTTGTTAAAGATGATGGTTCTGATAAAATTCCGGCAGTAAGAGTCCATAGTATGTGCCTTACCGGAGATGTTTTCCACAGTTTAAAATGTGATTGCAATTCGCAATTGTTTAACGCTTTAAAGTATATTGAAAACTACGGAAAAGGAGCAGTTGTTTATCTAACAGATCATGAAGGAAGAGGAATTGGACTTTGTAATAAAATTAAAGCATACAAATTACAAGAAGAAGGACAAGATACAATTCAAGCCAACATTTCTCTTGGTTTCAAATCTGATTTAAGAGATTATGGAACAGGGGCTCAAATCCTTGTAGATTTAGGATATACAGACTTTAACCTAATCACAAACAACCCTAAGAAAATCATTGGACTTGAAGGTTACGGACTTAATGTATTAGATATAATCAAGGTAAATTCAGAAGTTACACCATACAATAAGAGATACCTTGAAACTAAAAAAGAAAAAATGCACCACTCGTTATAAGGAAAAATATTTATGTACAATACAAAAATTTTAACAGCGAATAACTACGGAAGTTTTGAAAATCTATATGAAGATTTTAGAAAAAAAGCTAAAACGGATTATAATTTTGAGCTTGAACCTTTAGATTATGATGGATTTTTAGAGGCAATTGATAAAGATTTAATCAAATGTATTGTACTTTACGAAGATGAAAAAGCAGTTGGTTTCCTAGTTTATACAACAGCAATTTCCGAAGCAATAGAATTAAATATTATTCACTCAATTGATAAAGATAATTTGATGGATTGTGCAAGAGAACTTTTAACAAAATTCATCGATATTACACAAAATCTAAGAAAAGAAAAAATTGTTTGTTATCCAATGTTAGGAGAACAAAAATCTTTAATTAGTGTTATAGCAAAACTTGGTTTCAAGTTTGTTGGAATAGAAGTTTTGAGGTTTATGATGAAAGGAACACCTTCAAGAGAATTGTTTTCTCATGCCAGAGTGGTGAAACTTCCAGAAGACTACGAAGTAGTGTCTTGGAACGATAAATATTTTAAAGATGCAGTGAGTGTTATTCAAGAGTCGTTTAATGAAAGTTCTGATGCGTTATTTGATCCACGATTTAAAACAATTGAAGGGACTCAAGATATTATCACAAAAATTGTCAAAGATGTATATGCAGAATTTATGCCTAAAGCAACAAGCGTATTACTATACGAGGAGCAGCCTGTAGGTTTTTCTTTCATGAATCTTACCGGAGGAACGATTGTAAATATTCCTCTTGTTGGAATCAAAGAAGAACACCAAGGGAAAGGGCTGTCAACAATTATGCTAAAACATTCAATGGATGAAATTTTTAAAGAAATTGATATATATAATAGCCCTATTTCTGAAATTAACACAACAACTGAAACTAATAATTTACAAGCATTGAGATTGTACAAAAATCTCGGATTTTTAGAAGATTATAGTTACCCGCAGTCTTATATGTCAATTGAAAACTAGACTTTTTCTAAAAAATCAGTTAAATTAATCATATGGCAGGAATCGATATAAAAAGATTTTTGAATAGCTTTGGACAGAATTATGCACAACAAAGGACTTTTACCGCAAAAGGAACTTTTAATGCCCAACCAACAACACCTAACGTAGCTCCCAAAGCAGAAGTTCCAGTTGCCAAACCAACACCTCAGCCGACAGTTCAAACAATGCAAATGGGGGAAACTTTGCAATTAAACACTTTGCAAAGTATGGATAGGGCTGTTTATGCAAGAGAACTATTTCAAATGCCAAGAAATATAAACGAATTTGTCTTTATGCTTCAAAGAGGATTGACTCAAGGGCAATTCAATATGATGTATGCAAATCAACTCGCAATGCAAAGGAATTCACTCTCTCAATTACAAGCACAAATTCTTGCCCAATTACAAGGTCTAAATACAACAATGACCCAAGAGATGGTAAATGTTCAATTATCATCAAATCAACTTCAATCAGCGTTAAAGAATTTAGAAATCCTATCAGGAGGAATGATAAATCTTGCGGATATATCCATTCTTTTGCAAAAAAATGGAAAAGAAGCATTAACAAAACTAATTATGTCAATGACAGAGGCTTCAAAAGCAGGGATTACTGATTTAACACAAATGAAAGAAATGGCAAAACTTATAAATGCAAGTATTTCAATTGCTGCAGAAAATAACCCACAAAAAACATTAAAACTTCTTTTGATGCTATATCTTCCATGGCTGCCACTTGAAGATGGTGTTGGATTTGATTTGGAAGTTGAATCAAAATCTGGAGGAGAAGAAGAAAGTGATAGTGTTTTAACGGTTACAATTTCAACCAAGAATTTTGGAACAGTCGTAGCTACAATATTTTTAGAAACATCCAATTCTGTTCAGATTGCAATTGAATGTAGTGATAAATTTCCTAGAGAAGAACTCCAACTACGAATGGATTCTGACAAAAAACAATATTCAATGGACACTGTTACAACATACAATGTTAATAAAGATTTAAAACCAAATACAGATAAAGCATCTGCGAATATCAATATGTCCCAAACAACAGAAATTAATCCATATTTGCTTCTAACAGCCCATTCTATAATTAGACACGTAATTGAAATTGATAACAATGCGACCCTTGGAATAACATCACATTCTGACCAATTTTAAATTTCTGAAAGAGGTCTTTTACATTTGTTAAAATTTTAGTTACATAGTAGCAAAATTTTTCAATTTTGGGTTTTAGAAACTGGAGTAACCCTAGTAAAGATGGATGAAATAGGTGAAAAATCTTTACAAATTGTGAAACGGCTGCTATAATAGCAGACAAGGTTAATGAAAGAATAGGATTAAGGGGTTAATCCTAAAAAACTGAATACAAAAAAGGAGTGTTAGTATGGCAATATTACCTATTAGCAGTGTTAGTGTTAAAAACAATTCGAGATTAGTTTCATTTAGAATGAGAAACGATGATGACGACGATAACAATAATAGCGAAGGATACAATTTCCCTCGCAGAGCTCAAAGTAAAATGGTTACAATTCCACTTGCAACATTAATCGCAATGTCAACAATAGTTGCAAATGCAAATGAACCTCTTGATAACAACTTAAATATGGAAAAAATAAATAAAATAGAAATGGTTGACCAAGCCTCAAAACTTGTTCAATTAGATAGAAAACCATATAAATTAGTAAGAGGAATTCCTGTAAAAGAAGTAATATCAACAGAACGAAACGGAAACAAATACTACCTGATATTTGCCGGTGGAAAACCTAATGATAAAGTTGTTGATGTTGTGTATTTTACAAATGCAAAATACACAGGAAGAGTTGCGGGTATAGATAATGTTCTCCCTGGAACCGTAAGTAAACTTGTTTTACATAAAGGAGAAAAACCAACAATGGGCGTTGTTTATAGCCAACAATTTGAAGGGGATAATAAAAATCTGGAAGATTGGACTCTTGAAACAATTATACCTCCAGAATGTGCAAACCCATTGATTGACTTAATGGTTGGGGAATCTCAATGGAAATATCAACCTGCAGGTGGCAAAATAAAATTTGAAGAAACAAATAACCCAAAACCACAAACACCAAAATACAATGGTTCTTTTTAAGTTTTGTAAAGAAATACTGAATCTTTGAAATTACCCACTGAAAAAATTTTTTCATGAATTAGAAGAATAGTATGAGAACAATCTATGGAAGAATACAAATACCAAAAACTCACAACTGATACAGCAATTACAACTAGCCAGCAAATCCCCAGTGATGCTGGAAATGTTGAAGTTCCTAAAAAAGCAGCAAGCAAACCCATAGATTATTCTCAAGTAGAAGCTCAAGCTCAAAAAGTTAAACAAGAAAATGAAGAGCTATATACTTACATCAATTCGGAAGAATTTAAAAAACTAGACCCAGAGGCACAAACCAAAGCTCTAAAAACAAAATTCTTTCCAACTTCTTCTGATGACGAAGTTAAAAATCAACTTGGAGCATTAAAAGATGCCGCATCTCAAAGCCAATTAACTTCAAAAACAACAGAAGACAAAACAGATATTCAAACACAAACATCTGAAGATACTCCTGAAACTCAGGAGGGACAAACAGATGTTGAAATTGCTGCAAATAAATATCTGAAATCTATCGGTGGAACAGATGAAACAATAGATGATTTGTATTCAAAAGCATTACAAACACCTAAAGAAGAAAGAACTCAAGAAGCACAAGCATTTCTTGATGCTGTAAAAAATGAACAAAATAGCAAAGCTCAAAACAAAACAACAGAACAAAAGAAAAATGAACTAGATGATTTTAAACAATTTTTCTCTCCTGAATGGAACAAGAAAAAACCGGAAGAAAAAGTTAGAAGCCTTGCGGAACAATATTTAATTGACACAGGTGCGGCAAAATCAGGCAAACCAACTGACAAACAAATTAATCAATTTTTAAAATCTATTAATGCTGAAATGGCAAGAAGAACTCTGGAAGGTAAAAATGCTCTTGTTCTTGAACTTGCAGCAACGCTAGAAGCATTAAAAGATTTAAAAGCAAATGGTAAGGGAATGTCTTTAGAAGATTTTAACCGATTATCCCCAACCCAAAAAAGAGATATTACAACAACCTATATCATGAAAAAATTCAATTCTGTTGCAGAAGAACTTATTCCAAACAAACCGGCAGACTGGAATCAGAAAACAGAAATGGAAAAAATCCAAGTTTATGCTGATGCTATTTTAAAACAGGTTGATCCTGAATATGCTAAAATGCCTGCTGGAGAAGCCAAAGATAAATACCTTAAAGAAAAAACAGATTCTTTTGTTGAAAATAATATCTTAAAAGGTTGGAAACAACTGGGAGATGCAACAAAAGAACTTATGTTGCAAGATATTAGTGCAACAAAAACAATGCTTGAAAAAGCAAATATGACATATGCAAAATTCAAATCACTCTCTAAAGAAGAGCAACAAAATATTGCAAAGAAATTTAAACCTGAAACATCTAACCCTATTATCAAACTAAGAAATGATTTAGCAAAAGAACTTATACAAAAAGGAGTTAAAGAAAAAAATCTTCCAAACGAAATGCTAAAGTTCTTAAATTCTAAAAAAGATCTTACACCGGAAGAACAAACTCTAAAAATTGCCTTGTCTGAAATGTTTAAAAATGCACCGGGCTTATCTCCTAAGAATTGGTACACTTCAAATGAACAAGCAGCCCAAAATGCAGGAATGTCTGTTGAAGAGTATATTAACGCAGCAATAAGTTCTAAAAAGCCAAATAAAATTAGAGCAATCATAAACGGAGCTGCTACTCCTGAAGATAGAATTGCAATTATTGAAAAACTTAAAGCTCAAGGTTGGACAGCAGAACAACTTGGCAAACTAACCGAAGAATGGACATTGTCTTTTGATAACGCAACAGCTATCGTTAAAAAAGACCACAAAGCATTAATTGCAATCAAGCAAACAAGAGCGTTAACCAATACGGTACAAGCAGGTGAAAAATGGATTCCTGCAGAATACAAAGCCTGCACATCTAAAGAAGCTCAACAAGAATTAACAGCTTGCAACTTGAGTATCAAAGAATACATCAACACTACAACTTCTGTAATGGCTGATAGAACCATTATGACAAAAGAAAGAGCTGCAGAATGTATGACATATGGTCTATCTTCTGCAATGGTTCCGGATGCAAACAAAGCCATCGCAACATCATCCTATATTAATTATGTATCTCAAAATGGCACAGAAGAAACACTATATGCTGCAAAAAATTTATCAACCATAAACAACTCTGCTGTTACAGAAGGATTAGCTGCAGCATCTAAAAATGTAGATAAAAGCATAAGAAAACAATACAATTCCTATGTAGAAACAGCTATAAAGAATTATCCTCCTGAGCAACAAACACACATTAGAAAAGCACTTGAAACAGGAAAAATTTCGACTGAAACTTTAGCAAAAACAACTGTATCAGAAACAGCTTCAAATAAAGCCGCAACTGCTTCTAATTCAAACGCAAATAAACCTGCAGTAACCGGTTCTAATGCCACAACAGCAGCAACTAGTCAACAAACTGTTTCACCACAAACAAATGCAAATGAATCAGCCTCAGCAAGCTTTAAAACATCTGTTGCAGACACTCCAACAATTTCAGCAACAGCAAATATTGCTGCAACAAGCAAGCCTTTAACAAAAGATATTTCTCAAATAAAAACACCTTTGAGTATGACAATGGGAGAAAAAGAAACCCAAGAATTGACACAAAAAGCTCAAGCTGTTCTTGATAAAATTGATAATTTTAGAAAAACTCAAGCTGAAAGTATCAAAGATAGAGAAGAAGAAATACAATCATTATCAAAATATTCTAAAGAGGAAATAGTTGAAGCTGTTGCATCTGGAGAATTATCTCTTTCTGATGTTAAACTTTCAAAAGAAGAAACAGAAACATTAAGACAAACGCTTACAGTTCTATTTGAAAAAAATAGTATTTCTACAGCATACAAAAAACTCGTTACAAAATTTGGAAATATTGAAGAGGCATTTTTAAAAGCATTTGCAACAAATGCAGATAGTGCAACTCTTGTATCTTTTGCAAGCGATTTCAAAAATGATACTAATGTTATATTAAAACTATACCAATATAGTAGCAACAGTTCTTTAATTTCATATCTTCCAAAGGATATGATTAAAGCTCTACTACAAGCAGGTGAAATTTCATATTCAACATTATCATCAATCCCACAAGACATATTGTATGAAATGGCACTTGAAAAAGCCAAAAATGGAACAAGATTTGAAGAAATTAAACCATACTTTAGTAATCTCAAAGAAGAAAACCAAGGAGCATTTTTAGCTGCTTATCCTGATTACAAATCAGAAATTAATAATGAAGTTGTTGATAATAAAAATACTCCGGCTAAAGGTTCTCACGAATGGTTAATATCTCAAAATAAACAAGATCCAAACACAAAAGTAAACCAACCGGCAGAAAAACCACAAATTGTAAATGAATTTGATCCTGAACAAACAACCGCTTTTGTGCCAAGAGAAAACTTAGACCTCCAAAATGATTATCCTGATTGGGATGATGGAATTGCTATGGGTTCAACAAGTCTTTCAAACCCAAGAGGCGACAAAGGCAAATACGATAAACTAAAAATAAAAGGACATCGCTTCATTAGCAAAGGGTAAATTTAGTCAATATTTAGCAAACTTGATTTAAAAATACTTTCATGTTGTAATGGTCTTACAGCAGGATTATCCTGCGAGTTCATTTGAAAGAAGACAATTACAAATTGCCGAAAAAAATTACATTAGCTAAATTTGCAGGTTTTTGTTATGGCGTAAAAAGAGCCGTTGAAACCGTAAAAAAATTAAAAAGTGAAAACCCAGACCGTAATATTTGTGTACTTGGAGAATTAATCCACAATACACAGGTTATTGAAGAATTGAACGCAATGGGAATTAAATCGCTCAAAGAACTTCCTGAAAAAGGGGATGGGATTTGTGTTATCCGCAGCCATGGGGAAAGTCCTGAAGTTTTTGAACAAATAGAAAAAGCAGGATTTGAAGTTTATGATTTAACTTGTCCTGATGTCAAAAAAGTGCAGCAAAAAGCTATCGAACTTGCTCAAAATAATTATTTCTTAGTTATTGTAGGAAAAGCTACTCATCCAGAAGTAATTGCAATAAAAGCTAACGCTGAACAATTTAGTAATAATGTCTTGGTTGCAACTGAACCAGAAGAATTAAAGGCATTTGAGCAAGAATTGAAATCCGCAAAGAAAATAGGCGTAGTTGTACAAACAACGCAAATGATTTCAACTTTGAATAAAATTGTTGAATATTTAACTCCACTAACAAAAGAATTGCTTATTGCTAA